>NZ_JBYNAH010000191.1:0-10272 GCF_059781815.1 Salipiger sp.
CCGGGTCCTCGTCGGTATCGGACTGCTCCTCGTCCGGGGGTTCATCCTCGGGGGCCTCGTCGTCCACCGGGTCGGGGGGCTCCGCGGGCGCCGGGCTCCTCCTCGGAGTCGTCAGGCTCCTCCTCGGAGTCGTCAGGCTCCTCCTCCGGGGACCAGATCGTATCGCCCTGTGCGACGCTCACCTCGCCGATCTCTCCGACCAGCGTGCTCCGGGTGTCGACGACGGAGTCGCCAAGAAGGGTCGGTTGGCGCTCGACATCCGCGGGAACGACGCCGTCCCCCGCGACCAGAAGCTCGCCATCCTTGTCGATATACATCTGGCCGGTCTCGTCGACGCCGACGGTCCAGGTCGCGGTTTCGCCGGACACGAGGGCGTCCTCGGCCACGATGTAATACCGGGCGCCGTCCTGCATGACCTCGAAGATCACGGCCGAGCTTGGCCCGAACTGGCCGAAGCTGATCGAATACTCGCTGCCTCCGCCCTGTTCGAAGATGGTCTGGCCATTGGCTGCGGCGAGATCGTCGATCCGCACCGTCGCCTCGAACTCAAACGCGCCATCGATCTGAGGCAGATCGTCGGACTCGACCACCGGCGTGTCGTCCCCGCCCTCGTTCTCGCCGTCGGTCGGCTCCTCGGGAGTGGGCTGCTCGGGCTCTTTCGGCTCTTCGGGGTCTTCGGGTTTCGGCTCTTCTTCGGCAGCGGCGGGAATGCCCAACGCCTCGAGCTGCGCGGCGGAAGAGACCTCGTCCGCGGCAACACCAAGCAGGGTGATCGCCTCGCCGCCGGGGAAGGTCAGCACGGCGTTGCCATCGCTGTCGCTGACGGTCACGTCGGCGGTGTCGACCGGGTTGCCGTCGATGTCGGTGAGGCCCGAGACGTCGAGCACGTCATGCGCCAGGTAGCTGCCGTCGGGCTGCAGCTCGGGCGTCGTGAAGCCGCTGACGCTGTCCAGCCCGCTGAAATCGGCCAGCGCGATGGTGTCGTCGCCAGACCCCAGCAGGATCGTCTCGACCTGGGTGAAGGTCAGAACCGAGCTGCCGTCGCTGACGGTGCCGCTCTCGGCGATGGGCGAACTCAGGTCGATGCGCAGTCCGTCGGTGACCGCGGTGAGGTCGAGCACGTCTCCGGTGGTTTCCTCGACATCCTCGGCATCGACGGTGTCGTTGCCAAAGCCGTTCTCGATGTGAAAGGTGTCGTCGCCGTAGCCGCCCCAGAGATAGTCGTCACCGGCGCCGCCCCAGAGCTCGTCATTGTCGTAGGAGCCGCGCATCCAGTCGTCGCCGTCGCCGCCGATCAGGGTGTCGGCGCCTTCGTTGCCCTCGAGATGGTCGTCGCCGTTGCCGCCCTTGACGATATCGTCGCCATATTCGCCATAGATCGAATCCGCTCCTTCGCCGCCGATCAGGGAATCGCCACCTGCGTTGCCGTAGATATCGTCGTCGCCGTCCTCGCCGGTGATCGTGTCGGCGCCGTCGCCGCCGAGCAGACTGTCTGCGCCCGAGCCGCCGGTGATGGAATCGTCGCCGTCCTTGCCCAGAACGCTGTCATCGCCGTCGCCGCCGAAGATATTGTCGCTTTCATCGCTGCCGTTGATCAAATCTCCGCCGGCCGAGCCGACGATGACTTCGAAACGCGCGAATTCGCCGGGCGTGCCAAGGTAGGCGTTGGCGCCGCCACTGACGGTATTGTCGCCGATCACATAGGTCTCGCTGCCGTCCGAAATCGAGAGGAAGCCGGGCTCCTGGGCGTAGCTGATCGCGAAGGTCTCTGGCAGCGCCGAGACGTCGAGCGCGTTGTCCTCGAGATCGGTTGTCACCGTGGCCCAGAACTCGGGGGAGTTCCAGTTCTCGGTGGTTACGTAAAAAATCGCCATCGTACTGCCCACTTCCATACGGAAATCACATCAAGCCAGGCGCAACCTGGTTCTTGTGCTCTCTTTTGAACCGCGAGTCGTAGAAAATTAGGGAGCAATTGCGGGGCAATTGAGGCAATTTGATGTAGCCGATCGCCTGACCGGAGGCAATCTCAGCGCGTCTTCTTTGCCCGCCGCAGCAGGATGTCGCGCTTCACCTTGCTGAGATGATCGAAATACATCTTGCCGTTCAGGTGGTCGATTTGGTGCTGCACCGAGGTCGCCCAGAGCCCGACGAAATCGCGCTCCTCGATCTCGCCCGCCTCGTTGAGGAAGCGCACGGTGACCGCGCGCGGGCGCTCGATCTTGGCCCAGACGCCGGGCAGGTTGGGGCTGGCCTCGTCATGGCTGCGCAGCTTGACGCTGGCGTGCAGGATCTCGGGATTGGCCATGCGCACCGGCTGGCCGCGCTCCTCGGAAGCATCGACCACCGCGAGGCGCAGCATGACGCCGATCTGCGGCGCGCCGAGGCCGACGCCGGGCATCGCCTCCATGGTGTCGATCATGTCGGTCCAGATGGCGCGGATCTCGTCGGTGATCTCGTCAACCGGGGCGGCGGGGCTGCGCAGGCGCTTGTCGGGCCAGGGGATGCAGGGCCGGGCGGTCATTTGGCGCGCTCGTAGGCGTGCATGAGCTCGGCGGCGGTGTCGGGCGCGAGCCGGTCGAAATGCACCAGACCGTCGAGGTGGTCATACTCATGCTGCGCCACGATGGCCTCAACGCCCTCGAATTTGCGTTCCTGCCGCTCGCCGTTGAGATCGGTATAGGCCATGCGGACCCAGACCGGGCGCGTCACGGAGGCGGTGATGCCGGGGATCGACAGGCAGCCCTCGTCGCCTGAGGCGGTTTCGTCGGAGACGGCGAGGATCTGCGGGTCGATGCAGACCAGCGGCGTCATGTCGCCCTCCTTCCAGCCGGCATCCATCACGAAGACCCGTTTGAGCACGCCCACCTGCGGCGCGGCAAGGCCGCGGCCGGGGGCGTCGTACATGGTCTCGAACATGTCGGTCACCAGCTCGGACACAGAGGCGGGGTCGCCGACCTCGGCGCAGGGCTGCTTGAGCTTGGGGTCGGGCCAGAGAAGGATCTCGCGCAGGGCCATCGGGGTCTCCGCTTCGGGTATGTCTCAGAGATAGGCGAAACGGGCGCGCCGGCCAGAGCGCGGCAGGGCGGCGATCACGCGCGGGCGCGCTTGAGCTTGACCATCTTGCGGGTGATCATCTGGCGCTTCAGCGGCTTGAGGTAGTCGATGAAGAGCTTGCCGTCGAGATGGTCGATCTCGTGCTGCACGCAGGTCGCCCAGAGGCCATCGAAGGTCTCGCGCTTGAGGTTGCCGTCGCGGTCGAGCCACTCGACATCGACGATCTTGGGGCGCTCGACCTCGGCATATTGGTCGGGGATCGACAGGCAGCCTTCCTCGTAGACGTTGCGCTTGTCCGAGGATGCGACCACCTGCGGGTTGAACATCACCAGCGGACGCGGCTCTTCGCCATCGTCGGCCTTGGCGCAGTCGAGCACGATAAGCCGGTCGAGCACGCCGATCTGTGGCGCCGCCAGCCCGATGCCGGGCGCGTCATACATGGTCTCGAGCATGTCGTCGGCGAGCACGCGCAGCTTGTCCGAAAGATCGGACACCGGCGCGCAGACCTTCTTCAGGCGCGGATCGGGGTGGATGAGGATCGGGCGTTTCATGCGCCTCATCTATGCACAACGGCGTGAGCGCGCAAGTCGCAGGGGGTTGCGCTTGCAACGGGGCACGCTAGCGTGCGGGCAACGAAGACGAAGGACCTTCCCGACATGACCGATCTATTCAATTCGCGGATCGACCGCCGCGGCACCGGTTCCGCAAAATGGGACCTGATGGAAAAACTCTTCGGGGTCGACCCGCAGGACGGGCTTGCGATGTGGACCGCGGATTCCGATTTTCCCACCGCGCCCTGCGTGCTGCGCGCGGTGCAGGAGGAGCTCGATCGCGGCATCTTCGGGTATTTCTCGGACATGGGGCGCTACACGCGCGCGGTGAAGTGGTGGATGCAGACCCGCCACAACTGGGCCATTGAGGAAGACTGGATCGTGGTGACCCACGGGCTCGGCAACGGCGTCGCCATGTGCATCGACGTCTGGACGCAGCCCGAGGACCACGTGGCCATCTTCTCGCCGGTCTACCACGAGTTCGCCAACAAGATCCGCAAGGCGGGGCGCACGGTCACCGAGTGCCCGCTGAAGCGCGAGGGAGATCGCTACGAGCTCGATCTCGAGGACGCGCAGGCGCGGCTCAGCGGCAAGGAGACCATGCTGATCTGGTGTTCGCCGCAGAACCCGTCGGGCCGGGTCTGGACCCCGGACGAGCTGCGCGCGGTGGCGGAGTTCGCCGAGCGAAACGGCATGACGCTGCTGTCGGACGAGGTCCATCACGACCTGATTTACCCCGGCAACACCTTCGTGCCGATGGACGTGGCGGCCCCGGGCGTGCGCGACCGGCTGATCACCCTGACCGCGGCGTCGAAGACCTTCAACCTCGCGGGCCAGCGGGTCGGCGCGCTGATCATCCCGGATGCGGAGCGCCACAAGGCGATGCAGGCGCGGCTCGACGCGCTCGACAGCAAGCCCAACGCGCTGGGGCTGATCATGAGCGCGGCGGCCTACTCGCCGGACGGGGCGGACTGGGTCGACGCGCAGGTCGCGCATCTGGCGGGCAACCGCGAGGTGTTCGACGCGGCGGTGAACGCCATCCCCGGCGCGCGCTCGTTGCCGCTGCAGTCGACCTATCTCGCCTGGGTGGATTTCTCGGGCACCGGGATGGCGTTCGACGAGATCAACGCCCGCATCCGCGACATCGCCAAGCTGGCGGTGAGCCCGGGGCCGTCCTTCGGGGCCGGTGGGGAGACCTGTGTGAGGGTGAACCTCGCCACCTCGCGCGAGATCGTCGCCGAGGCGGGCGCGCGGCTGCAGAAGGCCTTTGCCGACCTGCAGTGAGGGTGGCTTCGGGGGGAGGAGGGGCGCTGCCCCTCTGGCGCGCGGGGCGCGCGCCATTCACCCCGAGGTATTTTTGAACCAGAGAAGGGGCGGGGGCTGTTTTGCGGCCCCTGCATGGCGCGTGGCCGCGGGTCAGTTGCGGGGCGGCCGGCCCTTGTAGACCGGGATGTGCCAGCCGAAGGCCAGCGCGGTGCCGCGCAGCACGAAGGTGAAGATGGCCCCGATGAGGGCCGCCTTGCCGGGCTCGATGCCCGAGGCATGGGCGGCGAGCAGGGCGCCGGCGCCGCCGAGCGCGCAGGTGGCGTAGGGCTCGCCCTGCTTGAGCACCAGCGGCAGCTCGTTGGCGACCACGTCGCGCATCAGCCCGCCGAAGCAGCCGGTCATCACCCCCATGACGAGCACCACCGAGACCGGCGCGCCCGCGGCGAGCGCGATGCCGGCACCGGCGGGCACCGCCACCGACAGCGCCAGCGCGTCGAGCCAGAGGATGGCGCGCTGCCGGCTTTCCAGCCGGTGGGCGGTGAAGAACACCACGATGGCCGCGCCGCAGGCCACCGCCAGATAGGTGGGGTCGGCGATCCACAGCACCTCGCGGCGCAGCAGCAGGTCGCGCAGCGTGCCGCCGCCGACGCCGGTCAGGCAGGCGAGGAAGGCGAAGCCCACCACGTCGAGCTGGGCGCGGCTGGCCGCCAGCGCGCCGGTCAGGGCGAAGATCAGGACGGAGGCGTAATCGAGGAGTTCGAGCGGGCTCATCGCGGCCCGCCCTCAGGCGCCCTTGCCGGGCTTGAACGGCGCCATGCCGGCGCGGGCGAGCTCGTCGGCGCGCTCGTTCTCGGGGTGGCCGGCGTGGCCCTTGACCCATTCCCAGGTGACGTCGTGGCGGCGCTGGGCCTCGTCGAGGCGCTGCCAGAGCTCGGCGTTCTTCACCGGCTTCTTGGCGGCGGTCTTCCAGCCGTTGCGCTTCCAGCCGTGGATCCAGCCGGTGACGCCGTTCTTCACGTAGGCGCTGTCGGTCACCACGGTGATGCGCGAGGCACGGGTCAGCGATTCCAGCGCATTGATCGCCGCCAGAAGCTCCATCCGGTTGTTGGTGGTGTCGGGCTCGCCACCGTTGAGCTCGCGCTCCTTGACGATCTCGTCGCCATTCTTCGCGCGCATCAGGACGCCCCAGCCGCCGGGGCCGGGATTACCGGAGCAGGCTCCGTCGGTATATGCAAAAAGATCAGTCATGGGCGAGGACCGATATCCATGTCGAGGTGCTGCCGTCAAGGCCCCGCCCCTCGCCGCGGGTCACCTCGTGGATGGTGAGGCCGACATCTGCGAGCAGGGTGCGCAGATCGTCCTCGGTGTAGAAGGTGTAGAACCGCCCCAGCCGGTCGCGGCCCTCGCCGGTGCCTTCCTTGAGGGACAGGCCGAAGAGGCCACCCGGCTTCAGCGCGCGGGCGATGGCGGCGAGGTGGCGGGGCATCTCGGCGCGGGGGGCGTGCAGCAGGCTGAAGCTGGCCCAGATGCCGTCATAGCGGGCTTCGGCGTCGAGATCGTCAAAGCTGCCTTCGCGCGCGTCGACGCCGTGGCTGGCGCGGGCCAGCGCGACCATCTCGGGCGAGGCGTCGAGCGCCTCGACGCTGAGGCCGGCCTTCGCCATATGGCCGGAATCGTGGCCCGGGCCGCAGCCGAGATCGAGCACGCGCCCGCCCTCGGGAAGGCGCGTGATGAAGGCGGTGAGGGTCTCGAACGGCTCATCGGGCTGAAGCGCGGCGTAGTCCTGGGCGCGCCTTGCGTAGACCGCGAGGGTCTTGGCGTCGCTCACACCAGCACCCCGACCAGCAGGCAGGCGACCACGGCGACGGTGAGCGGCAGACGCAGGTGCATCCACCATTTCGGCGCCAGCCCCCAGCGCCAGAACTGCCAGTCGAGCGCCAGCAGGCCGAGAAAGCCGAAGATCAGGTTCATCCCGGCCGAGACCGGCCCGCCGCCGGCCATGAAGAAGGCCCAGAGCGCCGGGATCACCGAGAGCGCGTAGCAGATCGGGGCCTGTCGGGGATCGGCCCTCGTGGCAAAGCCCCAGAGCACGCCGGACATGAAGGCAAGGATCACCGTGCCGTAGGCAAGCTGCACGTAGGGCCCGACGAAGCGGCCGCCGACGGTCGTGTAGGCAAGATCGTAGGCGCTGTCCGACAGCAGGGTCAGCACGCCCCAGAGGAAGGGCAGCAGGCCGGCCAGGGCGAGATAGAGCGCGCTGCGGGGGACGGGGCCGGTCATGCGCGCTCCATCGCGAGGCGGCCTGCGAGCAGCGCGAAGATCGCCGCGAAGGAGCGATTGAGCCAGCGCATGGCGCGCTCGCTGCCCAGAAGCCAGTCGCGGGCGGCGAAGAGGCCGTAGACCACGAAGACCGCGAAGGTCATCGCCATGAAGACGCCGCCGAGCAGCATCATCTCGCTCTGCGCGGTCTCTTGCGCGCCCGACAGGAAGGGCGGCAGCAGGGCGAGGAAAAACAGCGAGAGCTTGGGGTTGAGGATGTTGAGCAGCGCACCGCGGCGGGCGGTGCGCGGGCCGCTCTCGCGCCGGGGCGAGGCGCTCACCGCAAGCGCGCCGGTTGCGCGCAGAGCCTGCCAGGCGAGCCAGAGCAGGTAGAGTGCGCCGGCGAGCTTCACGGTGGTGAAAAGCATTGCGGAGGTGTGCAGCAGGGCGGCCAGCCCAAGCATCGCGGCGGCGAGGTGTGGCACGATCCCGAAGGTGCAGCCGAGCGCCGCCCAGATCGCGGCGCGGCGGCCTTGCCCGAGCCCGACGGCGAGCGTGTAGACCACGCCGGCACCGGGCGCGAGCACCACGACCAGCGCGGTGAGCAGGAATTGCAGGCTCAGCATCGGATCCTCCCTTGATAGGAGGAAAGGTTTCGCATTCGTCGCGGGCTGTCAACGCCCGCGAGGCGCGCTGAGGCGCGGCTCTCAGGCGGGCTCGCGCAGGACGCGGGGCACTTTGAACTCAACGTTCTCCTGCGCCGTCTCGACCATCTCGACGGTGACGTCGAAGCGGTCGCGGAAGGCGTCGATCACCTCGTCGATCAGCACCTCGGGAGCCGAGGCCCCGGCGGTGACGCCGACCGAGGAAATGCCCTCGAGCGCGCGCCAGTCGATGTTCGCGGCGCGCTGCACCAGCTGGGCATAGCGGCAGCCGGCCTTGCGGGCGACCTCGACCAGCCGTTTGGAGTTCGATGAGTTCGGCGCGCCCACCACCAGCAGCGCGTCGCAATCGGGCGCGATGGCCTTGACCGCTTCCTGGCGGTTGGTGGTGGCGTAGCAGATGTCTTCCTTGTGCGGGCCGACGATGGCCGGGAAGCGCGCCTTCAGCGCCGCCACGATGTCGATCGTGTCATCGACCGAGAGCGTGGTCTGGGTGACGAAAGCGAGCTGCGCGGGGTCGCGCACCTCGACATGGGCGACATCCTCGACGGTTTCCACCAGCAGCACTTCGCCCTCGGGCAGCTGACCCATGGTGCCGATGGTCTCGGGGTGGCCGGCATGGCCGATCATGATCATCTGCAGGCCGTTCTCGTGGTGCCGGGCGGCTTCGATATGGACCTTAGAGACCAGCGGACAGGTGGCATCGACATAGACCATCTCGCGCCGCGCCGCCTCGGCCGGAACGGCCTTGGGCACGCCGTGGGCCGAGAAGATCACCGGTCGGTCCGGCGGGCAGTCCTCGAGCTCCTGGACGAAGACCGCGCCCTTGTCGCGCAGCCCGTCGACGACGAACTTGTTGTGCACGATCTCGTGCCGCACGTAGACCGGCGCGCCCCATTTCTCGAGCGCCATCTCGACGATCTTGATCGCCCGGTCGACACCGGCGCAGAAGCCGCGCGGGGCGGCGAGGTAGAGGGTGAGCGGATTCTTCATGGACAACTCCTGTTCCTTCCCGAGGTAATGCCTGCAGGCGGCGCCGTCGACCCCTTCGGCGGGTCTGACGAAGCTGTGACTTGATGGGCGCCGGGGCGGGCGGAATAGTTGCGCGGCGCGACGGGGGAGGATGAGATGACGCGAATTGCAGTCGGTGCGGGGATTGTGGCGCTGCTGGCCGGGGGCTGGGCCTTGGCGCAGATGAGTGCGGAACCGGTGCCCGGTCTGTTTCCCTATACCGACGCGGCGCGCGTCGCGAACGGGGCGACGCTCTATGCCGAGAACTGCGCGGCCTGCCACGGCGACGCGCTCGAGGGCCAGCCCGACTGGAAGGAGCGCGACGCCGAAGGCTTCCTGCCGGCGCCACCGCACGATCCCACGGGGCACACATGGCATCATCCCGACGCGCAGCTTCTGGCCATCGTCACCCATGGCACCGAGGCGATGGTCGGCGGTGACTACCGTTCCAAAATGATCGGTTTCGGAGAGATCCTCAGCGAGGATGAGATCCTCGACGTGATGGCCTATATCAAAAGCACCTGGCCGGAAGAGGTGGTCGAGATCCACAACGAGATCAACGCCCGCGCCTCAGCCTATCAGTAGCGCTCGGGAGGGCTCAGGAGGCGCCGCTCATCGCCTTGGCCGTGGCCCAGGCAAGCACCGTGTAGCGCCCGGTCTTGGCGATCGTGACGAGGGTGAGGAACACTGCCCAATGGGTACGCATCACCCCTGCGATCACCGTGAAGGCATCTCCCAGAGGCGCCCAGCTCAGCAGCAGCGTCCAGACGCCCCAGCGGGCGTAAAGGCGCTGGGCCCGCGCGAGCTGCGCCTCGCTCACCGGGAACCAGCGTCGGTGACGGTAATGCTCGATCCAGAGCCCCAGCACATAGTTGAGGACAGCGCCGAGGATGTTCCCGACACTGGCGACGAGCAGGATCAGCGGCAACGGCGCCGCGTTGCCGAGCTGCATCCCGACAAAGACCACTTCGGACTGGAAGGGCAGGATCGTGGCGGCCCCGAAGGCCGCCAGGAACAGACCGCCAAGCGCGGCGGCTTCAGATAGCATGATTGCAGGGCCTCATCCCCGAAAGTCCCGCATTCACGTCTCAGTTGCCGCTGCTGGCGACCTCGAAATTGCGCTCCGCCTGCTGTTCGCGGGGCGGACGGCCGATGACTTCGCGCAGCTCGTCGAGCTCGATGAAGTTGTCGGCCTGGCGGCGCAGTTCGTCGGCGATCATCGGCGGCTGGCTGCGGATGGTCGAAACGACCGACACGCGCACGCCCTGACGCTGCAGGCTTTCCACCAGCGGGCGGAAATCCCCGTCGCCCGAGAACAGCACGATATGATCGACACGCGGCGCAAGCTCCATGGCATCGACGGTAAGCTCGATATCCATGTTTCCCTTGACCTTACGGCGGCCCTGGCTGTCGGTGTATTCCTTCGCCGGCTTGGTCACCATGGTGAAGCCGTTGTAGTGCAGCCAGTC
>NZ_JBYNAH010000388.1:0-2153 GCF_059781815.1 Salipiger sp.
TCTCGTCGAGGAGATGGGCATCCCGCCGCAGCGCCTCTCGGCCAACGGGTTCGGGGAATACCAGCCCGTCGATCCGTCCGACACGGCGGCGGCGCGGGCGCTGAACCGGCGCATCGAGCTGAAGCTGACCGAGCGCTGAGGGGGCGCCAAGAATTCTAGCTAAAATTCTTGGCGCAAGATTTTTCGTACGAAAAATCTTGCGCGCGTCCGGCCCTTTGGTGGGTCTGGCAAATCGTGTCCACCCGTGCCAGAAGCGCGGCCAACGCTCAGGAGGCCGCGCCCATGTTCATTGTTTCGCTCATCGCCCGTCCCGGCACGCTCGAGGCCGCTCTGGTTTCGTCGCTGCGCAATGCCACAGGCGGTGGCGCGGCGATCTGGCTGTCGCAGGGCGAGGCAGCGGAATTCCCGCTCGACCATGCGCCTGCCAATCTCGAAGAGCTGCGCGCGGCGGTGGCCGATCAGGCCGACCTGAACCTTTTGCCGGCGCTCGGCCGTCGCAAGACCATGCTGCTGGCGGACATGGATTCGACCATGATCCAGCAGGAATGCATCGACGAGCTGGCCGAGGAGGCCGGCGTCGGCGCACATGTGAAGGACATCACCGCTCGGGCGATGAATGGCGAGCTCGATTTCGAGGGGGCACTGACCGAGCGCGTGGCGCTGCTCAGGGATCTGCCCGCGGCAGTGATCGACCGGGTGCTCGAGACCCGCATCACCCTGATGCCCGGAGGGCGCGAGCTGGTGGCGACGATGAAGGCCAATGGCGGCTATGCCGCACTGGTTTCGGGCGGGTTCACCGCCTTCACCGCGAAGGTGGCGGGGCTCGTGGGCTTCGACGAGAACCGCGCCAACACGCTTCTGATGGAGGGTGGCAAGCTCACCGGCGATGTGGCGCGCCCGATCCTCGGCCGCGAGGCCAAGGTGCAGGCGCTCGAGGAGATTTCGGCTCGGCTCGGCATTCCCGAGGCCGATGTTCTGGCGGTGGGCGACGGCGCCAACGATCTTGGGATGCTGGGGCGCGCCGGCATGGGCGTGGCGCTGCACGCCAAGCCTTCGGTGCAGGCGCAGTGCGATCTGCGGGTGAACCACGGCGACCTGACCGCGCTGCTCTACCTGCAGGGCTACAGCCGCGAAGACTTCGCGACGGTCTGAGGGCGGGAAGCGAGGAGCGATGCTCCTCGCGTCAGTGGCAGATCAGGGGAACCCAGGCGCCGTCTTGATGCGGCCGACCTCGATGCCGGCGCGGTTGTGGATCGGCGGACAGAGGAAGCGCTGCACCTCCGGATCGGCCTCGTCGAGCACGCCAAGCTGCACCAGGAGCGCCGCCACCGCGCAATCGGCGGCACGGGTGGCGCCGTCGGCGATCTTCAGCGCCAGCCCGAGGCCGCGCTGCGGCAGGATGGCGACGAAATAGCCCTCGGCCCCGGTCTTGATCGCCACCGGCTCCTTGGCGGCGCGCATCAGGTGAGTGCAGGCGCGGCCCTTGCCCGCGACATGCTCTGGGAAAGCGATCATCGCCTCGACCAGCTGCGCCGCGGCGCGGCTCAGCGCGTCCGAGCGTTTGCCGGCGCTGGCGTACCACGCCATCGCGCGGGCCATGCCCTCCATCGTGGTGGCGAAGTTCGGCGCCGAGCAGCCGTCGATGCCGTAACCCGGGCTTTCCATCCCCGTCACGGTCTCGAACAGCTCGCGCACCTCGCGCTGCACCGGGTGGTCGGGGTCGCAATACTCTGCCCCGCCGCCGAGATGCTTGTTGAGGGTCAGGAACCCCGCGTGCTTGCCAGAGCAGTTGTTGTGAACCTGGCAAGGGCATTTGCCCTCGCGGATCATCTGCAGCTTCAGCTCCTTGTCGCGCGAGACCTCGGGCCCGCAGCGCAGATCGTCATCGCTCAGCCCCAGCTCGGCCAGCCACGCGTTGACCGCATCGACATGCAGCGGCGCGCCCTGGTGCGAGGCGCAGGCCAGCGCAAGTTGCTCAGTCTTCAGGCCAAACGCCTGCGCCGCGCCGGAGGCCACCAGCGGCAGGGCCTGAATCATCTTGGCCGAGCTGCGCGGCAGGATCACCTTGCCGGGATCGCCCCAGGCCTGCACGATCTGGCCGCTGTCGTCGCAGATCACCGCGTGACCCGAATGGCTGCATTCCAGAAACGGGC
>NZ_JBYNAH010000192.1:0-10239 GCF_059781815.1 Salipiger sp.
AGCGGGCGGCACCGGCGGGCAGACCGTCTCGGCCAGCGCGAGCTCGCACCTGCCCTTCCCATGGGTCGAATGCAAGTACAGCTGTGACGTGCGATGGCGCAACGGCGGCAGCGGCCAAGCGGGCGGCACCGGGACCAACGCCGCCGGCAGCAGCCTGTCGAAATCCGACTCGCTGGCCTGCTACGCCTGCCCCTCGGGGCGCGGGGGCCTGCCGAAATCCGCGGCAACGGGCAGCAAAGGCGGCAATGGCAGCTGCGGAACCGGCGGCGCGGCCGCCACCGACACCACCGGCCGCTTCGACGCCAACGGCGTGTGGAGCGGCTCCGCCTCGGAGGACGGCACCAAAGGTCTCGCGGGCGGCGGCGGCGGAGGCGGCGGTCCGGGGGGCTCCTGCGGATACGCCAACTGCCTCTGCAGCGCCTCTGCCTATAGCGGTGGAGCCGGCGGCGGAGGCGGCTCGGGCGGGTGTGGCGCAACCCCGGGCCGCGGAGGCCAGATGGGCGCGGCGAGCTTCGGGATCGTGCTGGTGGGCGCGCAGTTGACGCTCAAGGGCGAAGCCTCGGTCGTCACGGGCGCCCGCAGCGGCGACGGCTCGCCGGGCGGCGCGGGCCAGAAGGGCGGCGCGGGCAGCTCCGGCGGTGCCGGCAAGAGCTACAGCAACATCTGCAACGATGGCGGCGCTTCGGGCGCCAAGGGTGGCGCCGGCGGAATCGGCGGCGCGTCCGGCGGCGGCGGCGGCGGCAATTCCGGCCCGAGCGTGAACATCGTGCTGACCGGCAGCGGCTCGACCGTCACAGGGACGCTGACGCAATATGTCGGCGCGGCGGGCGCCGGGGGCGGCAAGGGAGCGGCGGGCGTGTCGGACTCCAACTGCACCGCAACCGATGCCGCTGACGGAGGCGCGGGCATCGCCGAGGAGACCCACACCTACTGACCTCCTTGCGCCCTCGTGCCCGAGGCCATGATCGGAGCAAGGGCGCGCGCGCTCTCGCAGCTCTCGCGATCATGACCGGCGGGGTGCGCCTGGGGCGTCGCCCGATCGCGCCCCGCACAGTCTACAGGTCGCGGGCCATCGGCCCGCAACAGCCAGCATAGCTAAGCCGTGCAGAGACCGTCACGCAGCGCTCGCGTTCAGCCGCTCGAGACAGGCTTGCAGAGAGGCCGCCTGCATGGCCTCGTAAAGTGCGAACTCATCCGCCACCGGCTTGCCCAACGCGGCCTCGAAGACATCCCGGCTCGACGCGGCCTGAGCCGTGTCCTGCGCCTCGTCACCGAGGTTCGATTGAAAGATGCCCGCCGCGCTCACCGGGAGGAAATCCTCGTAGATGATCGGGCTGAGGGTCAGGGCGCCGGCGTCCAGCAGTGCCTCGACATCCTCTCCCTGCGCCGGTTCCGCGCCGAGGCCGTACTTGAAGAAGGCGAGCCCTTCGCGATGCATGCTGCGCCAATCATCGGGAAAGGCGGCAAAGACCGCGTCCAGCCTGGCGAGATAGGCGTCGGCGTTCGCGCCGTCCGCGGCCGGCAGGATCTCGGCCCGGACCTCGGCCAGAAGCCGGTCATAGAGCGCGCGCCCCTTTCGGGTCAGCGCGGCCCCGCGCTGCTCGATTTCGCCAAAGCGGGCGGTGTGATGGCCGTCTGTCCAGTCGTCCCCCGAGGCGAAGCGGATCGGTTCGTTCAGCGCCTTGAAGGCCGTCTGGCGCAGCAGGATCGGACAGCGGCGGCGCGGCGGCCCCTCGACCACGGCCTTGGCGGGCAGGCCCTGTTCGATCATCCCCGCCTGCGCGGCGTCGATGTCGAGCGTGCGCGGCGTCAGGTGGTTGATATGCGGGCCCTTGAAGGACACCACGTCTGCGATCAGCCGGTGGGCCCTGATCAACTCGTCAAACACCTGCGCGTCGACGCAGGCTTCGGGGTGCCAGCGGAAGGTCTCGAGAACCTCGGCCACGAACCGCGCGGCGTCTTCGGCCTCGAGACCGCCCTGGGCTTCGGCCTTCTCGGTCAGGGCGATCGCGGCGTCGGTGAAGATCTGCCGCCGCGACAGAACCTCGGCGGCCTTGGCACGCAACGCCTCGTCCGCGATCAGCTCCAGCCGCAGCAGCGAGGTGAAGACCCGGAACGGGTTGGCCGCCAGCGCATCGCGCTGCACCGGGCGGAAGGCGGTGGAGTGGACCGGCACCGAGGCGACCGACAGATCGTAGTAGCCGACCGGCTCCATGCCCATCACCGCGAAGACGCGGCCCATCATCGCAAGCTCCTCCGCAGTGCCGAGGCGGATCGCGCCGTGGCGTTCCGCGCTGATGCGAGCGGTGTCCTCGCCCGGGGTCAGGGCCAGGGCCTTGGCGTCGCGCTCGAGCACCGTGTCGTTCACGTCCTCGACGATGTCGACCAGCGTGCCGTAGGCGGGCACCTCGGTCTTGTACATCGCCGACATGGCGGCAGCGAATTCGGCGCGGATCTTGTTGGGGGAAACTGTCATGGGAAGGGTCCTCTCGTGCCTATCGGCGTCCGTCGGTGAGATGTGTCAGCAGCGCGCCGGCCTCGTAGGACAGCCCCTTGGCCGCCGCGCGTCTTTCGGTGATCGGGGGGGTGATCCCGAGCGGCAGATCGCCGGTGCCAAGCGCCCATTGCGCGGCCCCTCTGCCAAAGAGCGTACCGGGCGCGATGCCCCGCCCGCTGTAGCCAAAGATCGAGATCCCGGACGTTCCGCGCCGCTCGATACGCGGCAGGTAGGATCCGGTCATGGCGATCCGCCCGGTCCAGGATTGCTCGAACGGGATGCCCTTGAGCTGGGGGAAGAGCCTGGCCAGCTTGCGCCTTGCCCAGTCGCGATGCAGCCCGCCGCCAATCCCGTCGAGATTGCCCAACGCTCCAAAGATCATCCGCCCGGCCCGGTCCAGCCGGAACGAGGACATGATCAGCCCGGTATCCCAGCACCCCTCGCCCCCCGCCAGGATGGTCTGCCGCACGCTCGGAGGCAGCGGAGCGGTGGCAAGCTGAAAGAAATGCGCCGGGATGATGGAATTGGCGGCTGCGCCGTCCGTGCCATAGGCATTGGTGGCCTGGATCATGCGCCCTGCGCGGACCTCGCCCTGCGCGGTGCGCACCTGCCAGCCCTGCGCCTCTTCGCGGATCGTCAGCGCGCCGGATCCCTCGAAGATCCGCGCGCCCTGGGCGGCGGCGGCCTGCGCCAGCCCCTGCACGTAGGCCAGCGGCTGGATCGTCCCCGCGCGCCCGTCCCAGAGCGCCCCGAAATAGGCGTCGCTGCCGGTGCGTTTCGCCGTCTCGGCGGCGTCGAGCAACCGAACCGGCGCGCGCCGTTTCTCCTGCTGGGCAAAGCGCCGCTCGAGATCGCGCAGTCCCGCCTTCGAGTGCGCGCAATGCAGCGTGCCGCTGCGCGTGGCCTCGCATTGGATCTGGTGTTTCTCGACAAGATCGAAGACCACCGCCGGGCCACCGGCCAGCGTTTCGTTGAGCTGTCGGCCGGCCTGCCGCCCGAGCTTGTCCTCGACCTGATCGGGCGGGGTCCAGAGGCCGGCATTCACCAGCCCCACATTGCGCCCCGACCCGCCAAAGCCGATCGTCCGCGCCTCCAGCAGGGCGACAGAGGCGCCAGCGGCGGCCAGATGATAGGCCGCCGAAACGCCGGTGAACCCGCCCCCGATCACCACCACGTCGACGGTGAGCGCGCCCTCGAGGCGCGGCCACGCCGCGTGTTCCGATGTCGTTTCAGTCCAGACGCTGTCGAGACGTTGCATGGCCGTCAGATCTCGAAGGAAATGCCCTGCGCCAGCGGCAGCTCGCGCGAGAAGTTCACCGTGCTGGTCTGGCGGCGCATATAGGCTTTCCACGCATCCGAGCCGCTCTCGCGCCCGCCGCCGGTTTCCTTCTCACCGCCGAAGGCGCCGCCGATCTCGGCGCCCGACGGTCCGATATTGACGTTGGCGATGCCGCAGTCGGAGCCCTGCGCCGACAGGAACAGCTCGGTCTCCCGGACATCGGTCGAGAAGATGCAGGACGAGAGACCCTGAGGGACGGCGTTTTGCAGCGCGATGGCGTCTTCGAGGGTCTTGTATTTCACCGCGTAGAGGATCGGGGCAAAGGTTTCGGTGTGCATGATGGCCGACTGCGCGGGCATCTCGACCACCGCGGGATGCACATAGGCCGCCTCCGGGTACTGATCGATAAGCGCCTGACCGCCGCCATGCACGATGCCGCCCTCGGCGCGCGCCTGCTCCAGCGCCCTGTTCATCGCCGCCATCGCGCCGGCGTCGATCAGCGGGCCGACCAGCGTACCGGTTGCCAGCGGCGACCCGATCGACAGGCCCTCGTAGACCTTGATCAGACGCGGGATCAGCTGGTCATAGACATCCTCGTGCACGATCAGACGGCGCAGCGAGGTGCAGCGCTGCCCCGCGGTGCCCACTGCCGAGAACACGATGGCCCGCACCGCCATTTCCAGATCCGCCGAGGGCGCCACGATCATCGCGTTGTTGCCGCCGAGTTCCAGAATGGATTTGCCCAGACGCTTTGACATATCCGCCGCAACCGCCTTGCCCATCGGCACCGAGCCGGTGGCCGAGACCAGCGCCACGTCCGGCGAGGCGGTCAGCGCCTCGCCAAGGTCACGCTCGCCGATCAGCGTCTGGATCAGCCCGTCCGGCGCATCGGGGCCGAACGCGGCCATGGCGCGCTCGCAGATCTTCTGGATCGCGAGTTGGGTCAGCGGGGTCTTCTCGGAGGGTTTGGCGATGACCGGATCACCACAGACGAGGGCAAGCGCGGCATTCCAGCACCACGGGGCGGCGGGGAAATTGAACGCGGTAATGATGCCGACCACGCCCATCGGATGCCATGTCTCGCGCATCGAGTGGCCCGGTCGCTCGGACGCGATGGTCAGACCGTAGAGCTGCCGCGACAGCCCCACCGCGAAGTCGCAGATGTCGATCATCTCTTGGACTTCGCCAAGCCCCTCCTGGTAGATCTTGCCGCATTCCAGCGTGATCAGGCGGCCAAGCTGCTCTTTCTCGCGACGCAGCTCCTCGCCAAGAAGGCGCACCAGCTCGCCCCGGCGCGGGGCCGGCACCGAGCGCCAGGCCTGATAGGCCGTCACGCCCCTGGCAATCGCGGCCTCGGCATCGGCGGCGCTGTGCATCGGCACGCGGGCGATCTCGCTGCCATCGACGGGCGTGGTCACCGACAGGCCGCCGCCGGTGGTTTCGGTGGCGGTCAGCCCGCAGGCGGTCAGGATATCTTGGTGCGACATAAGGTTGTTCCCTTAGTGAGAGAGGAGAGCGTGGGCGGCGCGGTCGAGACGGGCGCAGCCCTCTGTCAGCTCCGAACGTGAATAGGCGTAGGACAGGCGGACATGTCCCGGCAGACCAAAGGCCCGCCCCGGCACGATGGCAAGGCCGGTCGCGGCGAGCAGGTGGGCGCAGAGCTCTGCATCGCTGTCGATGACCTTGCCCTCTTGCGTCTGCCGCCCGAACAGGCCCTTGCAGGACGGAAAGACATAGAACGCCCCGTCCGGAACGGGGCAATCGATACCCGGGATGGCGTTCAGCGCGGCAACGACACGGTCGCGCCGGGCCCGGAACTCCGCCCGCCGCTCGGCCAGATGGGATTGATCCCCGGTCAGCGCCGCCAGCGCGGCAGCCTGGGCGATGGAACAGGCGCCGGAGGTCAGTTGCCCCTGAACCGCGATCATGGCCGAGATCAGCTCTGCCGGGCCGATCCCCCAGCCGATGCGCCAGCCGGTCATGGCGTGGGCCTTTGAGACACCGTTGATCACAAGGGTCCGGTCCGCCAGATCCGGGCAGGCCTGCCGAAACGAGGTGAAGGGCACGTAGCAGATCTCGGCATAGATCTCATCCGACGCGATCCAGACATCGGGGTGGCGCGCCAGCACCTCCCCCAGCGCCGCCAGTTCCGCCGCGCTGTAGACCGCGCCCGAAGGGTTCGACGGCGCGTTCAGCAGCAGCCAGCGCGTGCGGGGGGTGATCGCGGCCTCAAGCTGTTCGGGTGTCATCTTGAACCCGGCCTCGGCGCTGCAGGGCAGCAGCCTGGAGGTGCCATCGGCCATGGCGATGATGTCGGAGTAGCTGGTCCAGTAGGGGGTTGGCACGATGACCTCGTCCCCGGCGTTCAGCGTCGCCAGGAAGACATTGGCCAGCACCTGCTTGGCACCGGTCGAGACGATGACCCCGGAGGCGTCGACCCCGGCGCTTTGCGCCACCGCCGCCCGCAAGGCCGGAAGGCCCGCCGTCGGGGGGTAGCGCGTCAGCCCGTCGCGCATCGCCTTCAGCGCCGCGTCGCAGACATGCGCGGGCGTCGGAAAGTCCGGCTCTCCGGTACTCAATGCCAATACGTTATGCCCTTCGGCGCGCAGCCTCGAGGCCGCCTCGGAGATCTCCACGATCTCGGACAGCGCCACATCGTCAATTCTTTTCGCTGTCTGCAGCATGTCTGGTCTCCGGCTCGTCGTCGCATTTGACATATCGGCCCAAGCTGTGAGAAACGCCTTTATCGCCTAAGTCATGCCAAAAACTCATACCTATGCCGCACCCCAAGCGCTTTCTCCCACCGATGACCGCCCTGCGCGCGCTGGAATCCTTTGGCCGGACCGGAAACGTGACCGAGACCGGCCGCGAGCTTGGCGTGTCCCAAAGCGCGGTCAGCCGGCAGCTCAAGGTGATGGAGGATTACCTCGATGCGCCGCTCTTCCTGCGTGACCGCAAGAGCATCACGCTGACGACCGCGGCGCAGGAGTATTGCTCCGAGATCAGGGCGGCGCTGGACAAGATCGGCAGCGCCAGCCTGCGGCTGAAGGCCAATCCGGCGGGCGGGCGACTGAATATCGCGATGCTGCCTGCCTTCGGCGTGCGCTGGCTGGCCCCGAAGCTGCCCGACTTCGTGGCGCGGCATCCGCAGGTGACGGTCAATCTCAGCACCCGGCTCAAGCCCTTCGACTTTGCCACCGAGCCGTTTCATGGCGCGGTGCATTTCGGCGAACGCGACTGGGCGGATGTGAACTTTCAGGAACTCATGCGCGAGACGGTGGTGCCGGTGGCGTCTCCGACCCTGGCCGCAACGGTGGCGGTTCAGGAGATCCCCGACATCTTCAAACTGCCGCTTCTGCATCTCGATACCCGGCCCGATGCCTGGGAAAAATGGGCGCAGGCGTTGGGAGAACCTCTTCGCAGCCCCGTTGGCATGCTGTTCGACCAGTTCGCCTCGATGATCCAGGCGAGCCTGCACGGCATGGGCGCGGCCCTTGTCCCGACCTATCTGGTCGAACGCGACCTCGCCGAAGGACGCCTGATCGCGCTCTGGCCCGATCACGGCGTCAGCATCGGCTCCTATTACTTTGTCTGGCCACGCGACGAGCCGAGCTATCTGCCGCGCGATCTGTTCGTGCGCTGGCTCGGGGATGTCAAAGACCAGGAGCTCTGAGCGGCGTCGATCTGCCACGGCGCCGGCGGACGATCCGCTGCGATTGCGACACCCTGCCCGCACCGATGCCGGCTCTCCCCCCGCTCTAACGATCCTCAAGATCCAGCACGGCGCGCCCCGGCGCCGTGGCCGCGAGCGAAGTGGCGGCATGACGGGCCGCTCCGGCGTCGCTTGATGCCGGTCAAACGCGGTTCGGGGCGGGGATGATACAGTCTTCTGGCGTCAGGCCAGAGCATGCCTGACCGGACCTGCCCTGCGGAGGCATCGGCGATCCCGCCCCTCCCGTAAGTCCATCCGAAAGGCACTCGATGCAAGATCCAGCACCCGCGATGACCGCCAAGCCGTTCCCTGCGCACCCCACCGAGCGCGATGTCGACCTGCCCGGCTGCGCGCCGAAAGCCCGGCGCGAGGACAGGGCCGCACCGGAACTGGTGCGCACCATCATGGCCAACCCGAACTACCGGCTCGCCGACGAGGATGTCGATTTCCTCGACCGTGACGTCATGCGCGGCGCGCGGCTTCAGCTCGACTACCAGAAGGCCGAAACCCTGCTCAGGGATCACGGCATCGCCCACTCCATCGTCGTCTTCGGCGGCACCCGGATCACCGAGCCCAAGTGTTCGGAAGCGGCGCTCGCAGCGCTTGAGGCGGAGAGCGCCGCCCAGCCGGGCGACGCAGAGCTGCAGCGCCGCCTGCGCGTGGCCAGGCGCCTGCGGGACAAAAGCCGCTATTACGAGATTGCCCGCGCTTTCGGCCGCATCGTCGGCGCCGCCGAGGGCGAGCGCGGCAACCGGCTGGTGGTGGTGACAGGCGGGGGGCCCGGGATCATGGAAGCCGCGAACCGCGGAGCCCACGAGGCAGGGGCGCGCAGTGTCGGGCTCAACATCACCCTGCCGCATGAGCAGTTTCCCAACCCCTACGTGACCCCGGACCTGTGCTTTCGCTTCCGCTACTTCGCCCTGCGCAAGCTGCATTTCCTGCTGCGCGCCCGGGCGCTCGTGGTGTTCCCCGGCGGCTACGGCACCTTCGACGAACTGTTCGAGACGCTGACCCTGATCCAGACCCGCAAGATCCCGCCGGTGCCGGTAATCCTCGTGGGGCGGGCCTACTGGAGCCGCGCCTTCGACGCCGATTTTCTCGTCGAGGAGGGCGTCATCGAGCCCGAGGACCGGGCGCTGTTCTGGTATGCCGAGACGGCGCAGGAAATCTGGGACGACATCCAGCGCTGGTACGCGCGCGTCGGGCGCCCGCTGGTCAGGACACCGACCCATACCGAGGGAGGCGTGATGCCATGAACCTGTCCTTTCACGGAGCCGCCGGGCAGGTCACCGGCTCGTGCCATCTTGTCGAATGCGGCGGGCGCCGGATCCTTGTCGATTGCGGCATGTTCCAGGGCGGCCACGAACTGCATGACGACAACGCCGAGCCCTTCGGGTTCGAGCCGGCCTCGATCGACGTCGTGCTGCTCACCCATGCCCATCTCGACCATTGCGGGCGCCTGCCGCTGCTGTGCAAACGCGGTTTCCGGGGCGAGATCATCTCGACCTCGGCGACCCGCGATCTGGCGCGGCTGGTGCTGCTCGATTCCGCCCATCTTCACGAAGAAGAGGCGCGGCGCCATCACCGGCACGGGCATCGCGGCGGCCGGCACGAGGCACTCTACGACACCGTCGATGCGCTCGATGCCATCGACCGGTTCGGGCGCGCCGCCGCCTATGGCAAGACACTCAAGCTGTTTCCCGGCATCACCGCCACGTTCTTCGAGGCCGGGCACATCCTCGGATCGGCTTCGATCCGGCTCGAACTGAGTGAGGAGGGCCGGCAGCGCAGGATCCTGTTTTCGGGCGATCTCGGCCCGCCGGAGCGGCCTCTGCTGAACGATGCAGCCCCTCCGGATGATGCCGATATCGTGGTGATGGAGACCACCTATGGCGACCGCGACCACCGCGACCTCGACGCCTCGATCGCCGAGTTTGTCGCGGCGGTGCGCCATACCGTCCAGCGCGGCGGCAATGTCGTCATCCCGACCTTTGCGCTGGAGCGGGCGCAGGAACTGCTGTGGGTCCTGCGCGAGGCGATGGAGAGCGGCGCGCTCGATCCCGACATGCAGGTCTTTCTCGACTCGCCGATGGCGATCTCGGCGACGCGGATCTTTGCCCGCCATCCCGAAGCCCTGCGCCCGGAGCTGGCCGGGATCATCCAGGCGGGGCGCGATCCGTTCCGGTTGCCGGCGCTGCATTATTGCCGCGAGGCGCAGGACTCGCAGGCGCTCAATCGCATCCGCTCGGGCGCGGTGATCATGGCGGGATCGGGCATGTGCACCGGCGGTCGCGTGCGCCACCACCTGCGGCACAACCTTGGCAATCCCGAAAGCGGCGTGATCTTCGTGGGCTATGCCGCCGCCGGCACGCTGGCGCGGGTCATCATAGACGGGGCGAAGACGGTGAAGCTCTTTGGTCACGAGATCCCCGTGAGGGCACGCATCCACACCATCAACGGCTTCTCGGCCCATGCCGGGGCAAGCGATCTCGTGGCCTGGCATCGCATGACGGGCGTCACCGAGACGACCTTTCTCGTCCATGGCGAGACCGGACCCCTGCAGGCCTTTGCCCGTCAGATCGGCGGCGAGCGCGTAACAATCGCCGAGCGGCACAAGGTCTACACCATCTGACCCGCGGGCGGTCCGGCGACGGGCCGACGCTCCCGCGCCGATCCGGCCAGCTCCGCCCCCCGGGGTGTCCGATGCCTGTGCAATGCCTTGGAGGCGATTAGGATTTTCCAAATTGCCGC
>NZ_JBYNAH010000193.1:0-10190 GCF_059781815.1 Salipiger sp.
ACCTTGTACACGCGGCTCAGATCCTTGGCGTAGAAATAGGAGGCGAGGCCGAAGATGGTGTCGTTGGCCAGCTCGACCACGTCATCCTCGTTCTCGAACTTGAACAGCGGTGCCAGCGGGCCGAAGGTCTCGTCGGTGGAGAACTTCATCTCGCGCGTGGCGCCGGTGACGATGGTCGGCTCGATGAAGTTGCCGGGGCCCTGCAGGGTCTCGCCGCCGCCGAGGATCACCTCGGCGCCCTTCGCCTTGGCGTCGGCGATGTGGTCCTGCACCTTCTCGATGGCCTTCTCGGTGATCAGCGGACCAAGATCGGTGCCGTCCTCGAGCCCGTCGCCGACCTTCATGTTGGCGACCGCTTCCTTCAGCTTGGCGGCGAAGGCGTCATAGACGCCGGCCTGCACGTAGATGCGGTTGGCGCAGACGCAGGTCTGGCCGTTGTTGCGGAACTTGCACATGATCGCGCCCTGCACCGCCGCATCGAGATCGGCGTCGTCGAACACGATGAACGGCGCGTTGCCGCCAAGCTCCATCGAGCATTTCATCACCTGGTCGGCGGCCTGCGCCAGCAGGATGCGGCCGACGCCGGTGGAGCCGGTGAAGGTCAGCTTGCGCACCTTGGGGTTCTCGCAGAACTCCTTGCCGACCTCGGAGGCGCTGTCCGACGGCAGCACGTTCAGCACGCCCGCGGGGATGCCGGCGCGCTCGGCCAGCACCGCCAGCGCCAGCGCCGAGAGCGGCGTCTCGGAGGCGGGGCGGGCGACGAAGGCGCAGCCCGCGGCCAGTGCCGGGGCGACCTTGCGGGTGATCATCGCGTTGGGGAAGTTCCACGGCGTGATCGAGGCCGCGACGCCAATGGGCTGCTTCATCACCATGATGCGCTTGTCGCGCTGGTGGCCGGGGATGGTCTCGCCGTAGATGCGCTTGGCCTCCTCGGCGTAGAACTCGATGAAGCTGGCGCCATAGGAGATCTCGCCCGCGGCCTCGGCCAGCGGCTTGCCCATCTCGGCGGTGAGAATGGTGGCGAGATCCTTCTGGTTCGCCATGATCAGGTCGAACCATTTGCGCATCACGGTGGAGCGCTCCTTGGCGGTCCAGGCGGCCCAGTCCTTCTGCGCGGTATAGGCGCCGTCGATGGCGCCCGCGACTTGCGCGCGGCTGAGGTTGGCGACCTTGGCGATGACATCGCCGCGGGCCGGGTTGGTGACCTCGAACTCGCCATCGGCGCCGGTGATCCACTCGCCGTTCACATAGGCCTTGGTCTGCAGGAGGCTCGGATCGTCGAGAAGCGAGGGGAGATTGGTTGCGGTCTGATCCAGCATGGTATCCTCCTTGGGGATGGCATTCGTTGCGCATTGCAGAGCATCTGCTTGGACGAAAGTCTAGTATAAGACGGGAGAAAAGCCATGGATCTGAGCGACGCCTACGCCAACGGGCCGCATATCGCGCAGTCGGAAACCTATCCGCCCCGCTGGGCCGAGGCCGCCTCCTGCTACCGGAAGGCCCTGGCGCTGAAGGGGCGGTTCCGGGCCGGGTTGGCCTATGGTCCCGGGGAGCGCGAGAAGCTCGACCTGTTTCTGCCCGAGGGGGTGCCTCGGGGCCTGTTGGTCTTCGTGCATGGCGGCTACTGGATGGCCTTCGGGCGCGAGACCTGGTCGCATCTGGCAGGCGGCGCGGTCGCCCGCGGCTGGGCGGTGGCGCTGCCGTCGTATGATCTCTGCCCCGCGGTGCGGATCTCGGACATCACCCGGCAGATCGCCGCGGCGGTTGTCGCGGCGGCGGGCCAGGTGGCGGGGCCGATCCGGCTGGCCGGGCACTCGGCGGGCGGGCACCTGGTGGCACGGATGCTGGCGCCGGCGATGCTTCCCGAGGATGTGGCGGCGCGGATCGATCATGTCATGCCGATCTCACCGCTCGCGGACCTGCGGCCGCTGATGCAGACCGGCATGAACGAGACACTGCAACTCGATGCCGACGAGGCCTGGGCCGAGAGCCCGGTCGCGATGGCGGCTCCGCAAGCGCCGGTGACGATCTGGGTGGGCGGCGATGAGCGGCCGGTGTTTCTCGATCAGGCGCGCTGGCTGGGCGAGGCGTGGTCCTGCCCGGTGGTGGTGGCGGATGGCAAACACCATTTCAACGTCATCGACGGGCTGGCCGAGCCCGACAGCGCGATCACCGCGCGACTCTTGAGCTAGCGCCTCGGCGGGTCCTTTCGGGCCGCTTCTCGGCCCCAACCCCGGCGTTTCGCAAATCCGTAACCTCCCTGTCACGCTGCCGTTACGCGGCGGGCGCATGGCCTTGCCGGACCAAGACAGGGGACCTTCCATGCACTTCCGCACGCTCTGCCTCACCTCGGCAATGGCGCTGTCGGCAACCGCCGCTGCCGCCGAGATGAATTTCAACCGCATCGCCTCCTTCGCGACCCCGGCCAACATGGCCGAGGGCGAGGACCGCGCCCGCGTCACCTCGGCCGAGATCATCTACGCCACCGAGGACGGCAACACGCTGGTCTATACCGACAGCCCGCTCGGCGTCATCGGCCGCATCGACATCACCGACCCGGCCAACCCGCAGCCGCTCGGCAACATCGCCGTCGATGGCGAGCCGACCTCGGTCTACGTCTCCGGCAACACCATCTTCGCCGGCGTGAACACCTCCGAGAGCTACACCGATCCGTCGGGCAAGCTGGTGATGATTGACGCGACCTCCGGCGACATGCTGGGCGAATGCGACCTTGGCGGCCAGCCCGACAGCACCGCCATGGCCAAGGATGGCAGCTTTGTCACCATCGCCATCGAGAACGAGCGTGACGAGGATCTGGGCGACGGCCGTGTGCCGCAGATGCCCGCGGGCTATGTCGCGATCCTCGACGTGGTTGATGGCGTGGCCGCGTGCGACAGCCTCGTGAAGGCCGATGTCACCGGCCTTGCCGAGATCGCGCCGGAAGATCCCGAGCCCGAGTTCGTCGACGTGAACGGCGCCGGCGAGATCGTCGTTACCCTGCAGGAAAACAACCACATCGTGGTGCTGAACAAGGCCGGCGAGGTGCTGTCGCACTTTTCCGCCGGCGCGGTCGACCTCGAGGGCATCGACGCCACCGACGAGCGCGGGGCGCTGCTCTTCACCGAAAGCCAGCCGGGCCGCCTGCGCGAGCCCGATGGCGTGCAATGGATCGACGACAGCCATTTCGTCATCGCCAACGAGGGCGACATGGATGGCGGGTCGCGCGGCTTCACCGTGTTCCACAAGGAGGGCACCGAGGTCTTCGAGAGCGGCACCTCCTTCGAGCAGGCGGTGATCCGGGCCGGCCACTACCCGGACAAGCGCTCGGACGCCAAGGGCGTCGAGCCCGAGGGCATGGAATTCGCGCGTTTCGCCGAGACGCCCTTCCTCTTCGTGCTGGCCGAGCGCGCCTCGATGGTCGGCGTCTACGACATGACCGATCCGGCGGCGCCGGTGCTCAAGCAGCTGTTGCCCTCGGGCATCGCCCCTGAGGGCGCCGTGGCGATCCCGCAGCGCAACCTCTTCGTCACCGCCAACGAGGAAGACCTCGTCGAGGATGGCGGCGTGCGCGCTCACGTGATGATCTACGAGTATGCCGAAGGCGCGGCCCAGTACCCGACGCTGACCTCGGACGGCGCCGACGAGCTGATCGGCTGGGGCGCGATCTCGGGCATGGTCGCCGGCGAGGACGGCATGATCTACGCCGTCAATGACAGCTTCTACGGCTACCAGCCGCGCATCTTCACTATCGATCCCTCGCAGAGCCCGGCCCGCATCGTCGCGGCGACCGACGTCACCCGTAAGGGCCGCAACGCCCAGAAGCTCGACCTCGAGGGCATCACCACCGATGGCGAGGGCGGTTTCTGGCTGGCCTCCGAGGGCCGCAGCGACCGGCTCGTGCCGCACGCGCTCTACCACGTCAACGCAAAGGGCGAGATCAAGGAAGAGGTCTCGCTGCCGGCCGAGCTGCTGGCTGTCGAGAAGCGTTTCGGCTTCGAGGGCGTCACCATGATCGACGGCTCGCTGTGGATGGCGGTGCAGCGCGAGTGGGGCGACGATCCGAAGGATCACGTCAAGCTGGTCTCCTACACCCCCGAGACCGGGGAATGGGGCGCGGTGCGCTACGCCAAGGCCACGCCCGAGACCGGCTGGGTCGGCCTGTCGGAGATCACCGCCCATGGCGATTACGTCTATGTCGTCGAACGCGACAACCAGATCGGTGCCGCTGCCGTGACCAAGAGGGTCTACCGCATCCCGCTGGCCGAGATGCAGCCCGCGGCACTGGGCGGCGAGCTGCCGGTGGTGAGCAAGGAACAGGTGCGTGACCTGATCCCCGACCTGAAGGGCTGGGGCGGCTATGTGGTCGACAAGGTCGAGGGCCTCGCGATCACCGAGGCGGGCACCGTCTACGTCTCGACCGACAATGACGGCGTCGATGACAGCTCGGGCGAGACCTTCTTCTGGTCCTTCGAGCTCGAGTGATCGCTCCGCGATCCAGCGCGAAACATGGAAGGGGCGGGCCTGCGGGTCCGCCCTTTTTCTTTGGCTGAAGGCTCCGGCTCAGACCCCCGCCTGCAGCGCCCGGTCGGCCATCACCGCCGCCGAGGTGCGGTTGTCGACGCCCATCTTGTGGAACACCTGCTCCAGATGCTTGTTCACCGTGCGGGCGCTGAGACCGAGGATCTCGGCAATGTCGCGGTTGGTCTTGCCGCGCGACAGCCAGAACAGCACCTCCGCCTCGCGCCGGGTCAGGCCGAATTCGGCCTCCAGCCGGCGCTCGTTCTGGCCCTCCTGATAGGCGCGGATCGAGACCATGGTCTCGCCGGGGCCGGCGCCTAGATATTTCAGCGCGAAGCCATCGGCGGTATAGGCCGAGGTCGCCGAGAGCGGCTGCCGCCCGAGCTCTGCCAGCCAGTTGGCCAGAGGCGGCGTGGCGCGGCCGTCCTGCACCAGCGCCTGCGCTCCGGGAGAGGCCAGCAGCGCCATCGCCCCGGCGGAGCCCCATGTCAGGGTGCCGCGCGGCCCGAAGGCCAGAACGCTCTGGCCGGCGCGGTCGAGCGCGGTGCGGGCGGAGTTGATAGCGCGGGCGTTGAGCACGTGGGTGATGATCCGCGCGATCAGCTCGTCGACGATCACCGGCTTGGTGATGTAGTCGACGCCGCCTGCACGCAGCCCCTTGAGGATGTGCTCGGGCTCGGTCAGCCCGGTCATGAAGATCACCGGCGCGGTGATCGGATCGGCGGAGGCCTTGAGCTGGCGGCAGGTCTCGAACCCGTCCATGCCGGGCATCACCGCGTCCATCAGGATCACGTCGGGCTGCACCCGGCGGGCCAGCTCCTGCCCCTCGGCGCCGGAGCGGGCCACGAGCACGGTCATGCCGTTGTCCTCGAGCGCTGCCGAGACAAGCCCGAGGGTCTCGGGCGCGTCGTCGATGACGAGGGCGATGGAGCGGTCGGTGGGAAGGAGATGTCGTTCAGGCTGCATGGCGTTTCATCTCTTCTATCAGGCGCTGGAGACCCTGCATGTCGAATTCCTGCAGGCGTCCGCGGAAGCGTTCGATCTGGGAGGCGGCAAGGCTGCCGCTGTCTTCGAGGCTCTTGAGTTCGCGGGCGATCCCCGCCGCGTGGCCGATGGCGACGAGCTCCGACAGGCGGCCCAGCACGGCGGGGGAGAGGGCAGACTCGGCGGCAGTGGGCGCGTTGACCGTCGGCTCGTAGACCAGCTCGAGCTTCATCATGCCGGCCATGCGGTTGAGCGCATCGGCGATGGAGTAGGGCTTGACGATGAAGGCGTCGAACAGGCCCTTGCGCTCGACCGGCTCGGTGGCCTCAAGCGCGTGGCCCGAGACCATGAGGATCGGCGTGGTGCGGTGCTCGGGGGTGGCGCGCAGGTGCTCGGCGAGCTGCCAGCCATCCATGCCGGGCATGTCGATATCGAGCACGAAGACATCGGGCACCACGTCGCCCAGCACCTGCAGCGCGGTCTCGGCATCGGGCATCGCCTGCACCAGAAAGCCCAACGGGCGCAGCACCGTCTCGAGCAGGCGCAGGTGGTTGATGTCGTCGTCGACCACCATCACCGTGCGGCGCGCGCCGAGATAGCCCACCGGCAGCTCGCCGCCGCGCTCGAGCTGCTCGGCCCGCGGCCGCAGCGGGCTTCCGGCCACCGAGGGCAGCATCAGCTTCACCGTGAAGCAGCTGCCGCGGCCCGGCTCGCTCTCGACGGTGATCTCGCCGCCGAGGATCTCGACCAGCAGCCGGGTGATGGTCAGCCCGAGGCCCGATCCGGCGGCGGAGCTGCTGCGCAGCCGCTCGAAGGGCGACCAGATGCGTCCGATCTGGTCTTGCGGGATGCCGATGCCGGTATCCGCCACCTCGATCACCGCGACTTCGTTGCGGTAATGGACATGCAGCGTGACCGAGCCGCTTTCCGTGTAGTGGATGGCGTTCGACAGCAGGTTGATGATGATCTGGCGCAGGCGCTTCTTGTCGAAATCGACCCATTCCGGCAGCGCCCCGGTGGTGCGGATGCCGAAATCGAGCCCCTTGGCGCGGGCCTGCCCCTCGAAGATCGAGGCGGCATGGCGCAGCAGCGAGGGCAGGTTGATGCGGTCGCGGTTGATCTCGAGCCGGCCGGCCTCGATCTTGGAGATGTCGAGCAGGTTCTCGATCAGTCCGGCGAGATGCTCGGAGGAGCGCCGGATCGCCAGCACCGCGTCGCGCCGCCCGTCGGGCATGTCGGGGTCGTGTTCGAGCAGCTGGGCGAAGCCGTAGATCGCGTTGAGTGGCGTGCGCAGCTCGTGGCTGATGCCGGCCATGTAGCGGGTCTTGGCGTTGTTCGCGGCCTCGGCCTTTTCCTTGGCCGCCTGCAGCGCCGCGTCGGTGCGCTCGTGGGCGCGGATTTCGCGCAGGAGGCGCTGGGTCTGCAGGTCGGCCTCGTCGCGCGCCTTGTGCTGGCTCTCGGTGGCGAGGATCAGGGTCCAGACGATGATGCCGATGACCACCAGCATGGTCGAGAAGATCGCCGTCAGCACGGCGTCGAAATTGTCGCTTCCCGCCCGCGCCCGGATCACCAGCAGCACGAGGCCGAAGGCCGAGGCGGGCACCGCCGTCCCGATCATGAACCGCGCCAGCCGCGACATCAGCGCGTTGGCGATGCTCTCGGGCAGCAGGCGGCGGATGGTGGCCACGGTCATGGTGTCGAGCCGCGCCTGCGGCTTGCAGGCGTCGCGGCAGGAGCTGTCGAGGGTGCAACAGAGCGAGCAGATCGGGCCCGAGTAGAACGGGCAGTCGGTCATGTCCTCTGGATCGAAGCGGTATTCGCAGACGGTGCAGCTGCAGGTGCCCTGCGCATCGATGGGCAGGTCATGGGCATCCACCACCGGGCGGGCGATGTAATAGCGCCCGCGCGTCAGGGCGGCGATCAGCGGGGCTGCGACCAGCGCCGCCGCCAGCGCCACGAAGGACGACAGCGACTGCGCCAGCGGGCCGAAGCCGCCGAGGAAGGCGATGAGCGAGAGCGTCAGGCCCAGCCCCATGGCGCCGATGCCCACCGGGTTCACGTCGTAGAGATGGGCGCGGCGGAACTCGATGCCTTTCGGGCTGAGCCCGAGCGGCTTGTTGATCACCAGGTCCGCCACCAGCGCCCCGATCCAGGCCAGCGCCACGTGGGAATAGAGCGCGAGGATGTACTCGATGGCGTGGAACACCCCGAGGATCATCAGCAGCAGCGCGATGGCGACGTTGAACACCAGCCAGACCACACGGCCGGGATGCGAATGGGTCAGCCGCGAGAAGAAGTTCGACCACGCGATCGAGCCGGCATAGGCGTTGGTGACGTTGATCTTCATCTGGCTGAGGATGACGAAGGTGCCGGTCAGTCCGATCGCCAGCATCGGCAGCGGCAGGACGTAATCGAAGGCGATGAAGTAGAGCTTGGTGGGATCGGTGGCCTCGGTCGCGGGCACGCCGGACGCCACGGCCAGCGTGACGAGGAACGAGCCCGCCAGCATCTTGGCCACGCCGAGCACGCTCCAGCCCGGGCCCGCGGCGAGCAGCGCCGCCCACCAGCGCAGGCGCTCCCGCGGGGTCCTGGCCTCGGGCAGGAAGCGCAGGAAATCGACCTGTTCGCCGATCTGGGCGATCAGCGACAGCGCCACCCCGGCGGCGGCGCCCACCGTCGCCACGGTGACCAGCGAGTCCTTGCGCCCGCCGAAGCTCGTCCAGACCTCGAGGTCGAAGCCGTGCCACGCCAGCAGGCCGAAGGGCAGCAGGTGCAGCACGATCCAGAACGGCTGGGTCCAGGCCTGGAAGGCCGAGATCTTGGTGAAGCCGTTCATCACGAGCGGGATCACCACCAGCGCCGAGACCACGTAGCCCAGCATCACCGGCAGCCCGAAGCAGAACTCGAGCGCCAAGGCGAGGATTGCCGCCTCGAGGGCGAAGAAGATGAAGGTGAAGCTGGCGTAGATCAGCGAGGTGATGGTCGAGCCGATATAGCCAAAGCCCGCGCCGCGGGTCAGCAGGTCGATATCCACGCCGTAGCGCGCCGCGTAGTAGCAGATCGGCAGCCCGGTCAGGAACAGGATCAGCCCCACCAGCATGATCGCGATGATCGCCGGCGAGAAGCCGTAGGTCAGGGTGATCGCCGCCCCGATGGCTTCGAGCGCCAGGAACGAGATCGACCCCAGCGCGGTGTTCGCCACGCGGCCATAGCTCCAGCGCCGGGCACGCCGCGCGGTGAAGCGCAGCGCGAAATCCTCGATCGTCTCGTTGGCGACCCAGCGGTTGTAGCGCCGCCGTTCACCCGTCGCGTCAAAGGGGACCAGCATGCGAATACCTCGCCGATTCCCTCCTCCCTCGACCGCGCATGTCCCTCGGCTGCCGGGGGCGCCTCTCCTTGGCGCCGTCCGGTGGCTGTCGCGGTCCTCATGTCCTCGAGCTCATCGGGCGCGTTCCGCGCTCTCCCGAACTCCCTGTTGGTCGTTCCGAGGGCGCCGACCGCGTCTGCGGAAGCGCCTCGTCACAGGTTCAAAATGATAGGTGGAAAAACGCGCATGAATATACGTCATTCAACGTATACGCGCTCGGCGACAAAGCTGCCAGCCTTCAGGTCAAGGGGGCCCACAACCCCGATCAAGCAAAATTGACCGACAAGGAGGCACTATGTCTGATTTCGATAAGTCCAGCAAAAACAATGGCGTATCTCGCCGCGCCATGCTTGCGGGCGGCGTCGCGCTGAGCGCGTCGCTGTTCGCTCCCAAGGTCCTGCGGGCGCAGGATTACCCGACGGCAGAGGTCAACACGACCGGCCTTGCGGTGACCGACGATACCGTCACCATCGGTATCCTGCACTCGGTGACCGGCACCATGGCGATCTCGGAGACCGGCTCGGTCCAGGCCGAGAAGCTCGCCATCGAGCAGATCAACGCGCAGGGCGGCATCCTCGGCCGCAAGATCGAATACATCCAGGAAGACGGCGCTTCCGACTGGCCGACCTTCGCCGAGAAGGCCAAGAAGCTCCTGGTCAACGACAAGGTCGCCTCGGTGATGGGCTGCTGGACCTCGGCCTCGCGCAAGGCGGTTCTGCCGGTCTTCGAGCAGTATAACGGCTTCCTCTACTACCCGACCTTCTACGAGGGTCTCGAGGAGAGCCCCAACGTGATCTACACCGGTCAGGAAGCGACCCAGCAGATCATCGCCGGCCTCGACTGGGTCAACAAGGAGAAGGGCGCCAAGAGCTTCTACCTGCTCGGCTCCGATTACATCTGGCCGCGCACCTCGAACAAGATCGCGCGCAAGCACATCGAGAACTTCCTCACCGACTGCAAGGTCGTGGGCGAGGAGTATTACCCGCTGGGCCACACCCAGTTCAACTCGGTGATCAACAAGATCCGCCTGAAGAAGCCCGACGTGATCTACGCCATCGTCGTGGGCGGCTCCAACGTGGCCTTCTACAAGCAGCTCAAGGCCGCCGGCATCGACATGACCAAGGAAAGCCCGCTGCTGCTCACCATCTCGGTGACCGAGGACGAGATCCGCGGCATCGGTGGCGAGAACATCGAGGGCGCCTATGCCTGCATGAAGTACTTCCAGTCGCTCGACAACGATAACAACATGGCATTCGTCAAGGCCTTTAAGGAAATGTGGGGCGAGGACATGGTGATTGGTGACGTGACCCAAGCCGCCTAT
>NZ_JBYNAH010000194.1:0-10077 GCF_059781815.1 Salipiger sp.
GGCAAGGTCGAGATCAAGACCCGCAAGAAGCTGATCGAGCCGCGCACCGACGCCCAGAAGGCCTATGTGCGCTCGCTCTACCAGCACGAGATGTGCTTCGGCATCGGCCCCGCCGGCACCGGCAAGACCTATCTCGCGGTGGCCGTCGGCGTGAACATGCTGATCACCGGCGCGGTCGACAAGATCATCCTCTGCCGCCCGGCGGTTGAGGCCGGCGAGCGCCTGGGCTTCCTGCCCGGCACGCAGGAGGAAAAGGTCGATCCCTACATGCAGCCGCTCTACGACGCACTGAACGATTTCCTGCCCGGCAAGCAGCTCGCCAAGATGCGCGAGGAAAAGACCGTCGAGATCGCGCCCTTGGCCTTCATGCGCGGCCGCACGCTCTCGAATGCCTTCGTGGTGCTCGACGAGGCGCAGAACGCCACCACCATGCAGATGAAGATGTTCCTCACCCGCCTGGGCGAGGGCTCGCGCATGGTGATCACCGGCGACCGAACCCAGGTCGACCTGCCGCGCGGCGTGCCCTCGGGCCTGCAGGATGCCGAGCGCCTGCTGTCGGCGATCGACAAGATCGGTTTCAACTACTTCACCGGCAAGGACGTGGTGCGCCACCCGCTGGTGGCGGCGATCATCGAGGCCTACGAAAAAGACGTCGAGGGCTGAGCCCTCGACCCTCGCCCCTCGAGCGGGGTCCCGCACCCGCCCTCTTGCGCGCCGCCCGGCAGCCGCTATATGCCCCTTGCTCTTCTCTGGTTGAAAAATACCTCGGGGGAGTCCCGGACGCAGGTCCGGGACGGGGGCAGCGCCCCCGGCTGCGAGTTATGACACAGGACGCAACGGGCCCCGATGCTGACCGACACGATTCTCGAAGATCCGCGCTGGCAGGAGGCCTGTCTCGAAGACCTGGGCGAACGCGCCGCCCGCGCCGCATTGTCGCATCTCGGTCTCGATCCCGACGGGTTCGAGATCGCGGTTCTGGCCTGCGACGACGCCCGCATCGCCGAATTGAACGGCGATTTCCGTGCCAAACCTGCCCCCACCAACGTGCTGTCGTGGCCCTCGGAGGAGCGCGATCCCGAGGAGCCGCCGCAAGGCGGCGAGGAGGGCATGCCGGAAGAACTGGGCGATATTGCCATCGCCTGGGAGACCTGCGCGCGCGAGGCGGCAGAGCAGGACAAGGCGCTGGCCGATCACATCACCCATCTGATGGTGCATGCCACGCTGCACCTGCTGGGCTACGATCACATCAGTGACGCGGAAGCCACGGTGATGGAAACACTCGAGACAGAAATACTTGGCAAAATGGGTATCGAAGACCCATATTCGTAACGCTGGGAGCTTTGGCTCCATCATTGGATAGGACAAATGGGCGATAACGACGGCTCGTCTATGGCAGCGCAAAGCGCGCAGCAGGTGACAGATGCATCCTCGGGCGACGGGCTTTTCCGCCGCCTCATCAAGGCGTTGAGACCGGAAGACGAAGAGGCTTCCGCGGTCAACGGCCAATCCATGACCATCGCGATGCCGACCCCGGGCATGATGAACCTGCGGCGCATGCGCGTCGAGGACGTGGCGATTCCCAAGGCCGAGATCGTCGCGGTGCCCGACACCATCACCAAATCCGAACTGGTTCAGGTCTTCCGCGACAGCGGCATGACCCGCCTGCCGGTATTCTCGGGCACGCTCGACACGCCGGTGGGCATGGCGCACCTCAAGGATTTCGCCCTGCGCCACGGCTTCAACGGCAGCGACGAGGATTTCGACCTCAAGAAGATCCTGCGCCCGCTGGTCTTCGTGCCGCCCTCGATGCCGATCGGCGTGCTGCTTACCAAGATGCAGACCGAACGCCGGCACATGGCGCTGGTGATCGACGAATATGGCGGCGTCGACGGTCTCGTGACCATCGAGGACCTGATCGAACAGGTCATCGGCGAGATCGAGGACGAGCACGACATCGACGAGGGCCGCAACTTCTTCCGCGAGAAATCCGGCAGTTGGCTGGCGCTCGCCAAGACCCCGCTCGAGGAGTTCGAGGCCCAGACCGGCATCGCGCTCACCGAAGACAAGGAGATCGACGAGGAAGAGATCGACACGCTTGGCGGTCTGGTCTTCATGCTCGCCGGCCACGTTCCGGCGCGGGGCGAGGTGGTGCCGCACCCGGGCGGCTTCGATCTCGAGGTGGTCGACGCCGATCCGCGCCGCATCAAGCGCCTGCGCATCCGCCCGCACGAACCGGCCCCCGGCGGCACGCCGCCCGCGGCACCGAGCGTCGCGGCCCCGCTGGCGCCGCCAGCCGAGCCCGAAACCAAGCCCGATGCCTTTGCAGAGGCGCAGAGTGCCTGACACCACGCGGGTCTTGTCAGACCGGATACCGGGCTGGGTCCGGCTTGCGCTCGCCGTTCTGGCGGGCGCATCGCTCGGGCTGGGGCAGGCACCCTGGGCGCTGACCTGGGCGGGCTTTGCCGGTCTCCTCGCCATCGTGGGTCTGTTTGCGCTCTGCAGGCGCCCGGGTGCCGCGCTGGCCGTCGGCTGGGGCGCGGGGCTCGGGTATTTCGCGCTGGTGCTCAACTGGGTCACCGAGCCGTTCCAGGTCGACGCCGCCAGCACTGGCTGGATGGCGCCCTTTGCCCTGTTCTTCCTCGCCGCCGGGCTGGCGCTGTTCTGGGCGCTGGCCTTCTGGCTTTCCGGGCGCGCCGCGCCCAACCGCAGGCTTTTTGCCCTCGTGGTGTTCTGGTCCGCCGTGGAGCTGGCGCGCGCCTACGTGATGACCGGCTTCGCCTGGGCGACGCTGGGCTCGCTCTGGGTGCCGACCCCGGCGCTGCAATGGGGGGCGTGGATCGGGCCGCACGGGCTCACCGTGGCGAGTCTCGGGATCGCTGCGCTCATCGTCGCGGGGCTGCGCGACCTTCGCTTCAGCTGGCCGCTGGCGCTTGCCGGCGTTGCCGGGCTGGCGGTGCTGGTCGCGGGCGGAGCGGCGCTGCTGCCGCCGCCACAGGACCTGACCGGGCGCCCGGTGGTGCGCCTCGTGCAGCCAAACGCGCCGCAGCATCAGAAATGGGACCGCGGCTTTGTGCCGATCTTCTTCGAGCGGCAGGTGGAATATACAGCCGCGCCCGCCAGAGACGGCCTCGACCGCCCGGCGCTCACCGTCTGGCCCGAAACCGCGCTGCCGATGCTGCTGCGCAATGCCGATGACGCGCTGGCCCGGATCTCCGAGGCCGCCGGCCCCGCCAAGGTGGCGCTCGGGATCCAGCGCGTCGAAGACGGCATCTGGTTCAACTCGCTGGCGCTCACCGGGCCCGATGGCGCGGTCGAGGCGCTCTACGACAAGCATCACCTCGTGCCCTTCGGCGAGTACATGCCCTTCGCGTCGCTCTTCGCGCGGATCGAGGTCGGCGGTCTGGCGCAGCGCGCCGCCGGCGGTTACGGCGCCGGGCCGGGGCCGCGCACCATCGACCTTGGCCCCGGGCTTGGCCGGGCGCTACCGCTGATCTGCTACGAGGCGGTGTTCCCGCAGGACCTGCGGTCGCCGCAACGCCCGGACCTGCTGTTGCAGATCACCAACGACGCCTGGTTCGGCACCGTCTCCGGCCCCTACCAGCACCTCGCGCAGGCGCGGATGCGGGCGGTGGAGCAGGGACTGCCGCTGCTGCGCGCCGCCAATACCGGCATCTCGGCGGTGATCGACGGGGCGGGGCGCGTGCTCGACAGCCTGCCCCTGGGCGAGGCCGGCTATCTCGACACCGCTCTGCCGCCGCCGCTGCGGGTCACACTCTATAGCCGTACCGGGGATCTCCCGCTCGCCCTGCTGCTAGGCTTGCTGGCGTTTACGCTGTGTTTGCCGCGGCGCCGGGTTTCGGTTGACGGCGAGTCCGCAACCACGTAGCGGTATCTGTCATATCCCCGTCACAACGGCTTCCTGGCGTGACGGCTGGTACCCAATGGAGCAAATATGTCCCGACAGAATTATATCTTCACTTCGGAATCCGTGTCCGAGGGCCACCCGGACAAGGTCTGCGACCGGATTTCCGATGCCATCCTCGACGCGCTCTTGGCCGAGGATCCGCTGGCCCGCGTCGCCTGCGAGACCTTCGCCACCACCAACCGCGTGGTGATTGGCGGCGAGATCGGCCTGACCGATCAGGACAAGCTGCACGAGTACATGCAGCGCATCCCCGATATCGCCCGCGCCTGCATCAAGGATATCGGCTACGAGCAGGACAAGTTCCACTGGGAGACCTGCGAGATCACCAACCTGCTGCACGAGCAGTCGGCCCATATCGCGCAGGGCGTGACAGGCGAGCGCGGCGACGAGGGCGCCGGCGATCAGGGCATCATGTTCGGCTACGCCACCAACGAGACGCCCGAGATGATGCCGGCGCCGATCCTCTACTCGCACGCGGTGCTCAAGCGCCTCGCCGAGGCGCGCAAGTCCGGTGCCGAGCCGCAGCTCGGACCCGACGCCAAGTCGCAATTCTCGGTGCGCTACGAGAACGGCAAGCCGGTGGGCGTGACGTCGGTGGTGCTCTCGCACCAGCATCTCGACCCGAGCCTCAGCTCGGACGATATCCGCGCCATCGCCGAGCCCTATATCCGCGAGGTGCTGCCCGAGGGCTGGCTCGGCAACGAGACCGAGTGGTGGGTGAACCCCACGGGCACCTTCGTGATCGGCGGGCCGGATGGCGATGCGGGCCTCACGGGCCGCAAGATCATCGTCGACACCTATGGCGGTGCGGCGCCGCATGGCGGCGGGGCGTTCTCGGGCAAGGATCCGTCCAAGGTCGACCGTTCGGCGGCCTACGCGGCGCGCTACCTTGCCAAGAACATCGTCGCCGCCGGCATGGCCGAGAAGGCCACGGTGCAGCTGTCCTACGCCATCGGCGTGGCCAAGCCGCTGTCGATCTATGTCGACACCTTCGGCACCGCCGAGGTCGACCCGGCGGCGATCGAGCGCGCGATCCCCAAGGTCATGGACCTGACTCCGCGCGGCATCCGCACCCATCTCGACCTCAACAAGCCGATCTACGAGCGCACCGCCGCCTATGGCCATTTCGGCCGCGCGCCGGACGCCGAAGGCGGCTTCTCCTGGGAGAAGACCAACCTCGCGGACGCGCTCGCCCGCGAAGTCTGAGGCGGGCAGGGGCGGGCGCGCTGCGCCCCGCCGTGGTCGCAAGATGAAAGGCCCGCGCGGTCGCCATGCCGCGCGGGTCGCTCAATAGGGTGGCGCTGAGTGGCCGCGAGCGGGTCTGATGTCGCGCCAGTCGCACAAGCCTTTTGCCGTGCGGACGCTGCGGGATTGCCCCGCGCGCGGCATGACGCTAAAGCCCCCGGCCATGACCAGTTCGAACAAGCATCCCGGCGCCCCGTGGCGCAACTTCTATGGCCGCGTGAAGGGCAAGACGCTGAAGGCGTCGCAGGAAGCCTATCTCGACGAGGATCTCGCCAAGCTCTCGCCCGGTGCGGTGGACTGGGAGGAGAACCCCGAGCGCGCCCCGCTCGACATGGGCGCGATGTTCGGCGGCAAGCCGGTCTGGCTCGAGGTGGGCTTCGGCGGCGGCGAGCACATGGTGCACCAGGCCGCGACCTACCCTGAGGTCGGCGTGATCGGCTGCGAGCCCTTCATCAACGGCGTGGCGATGCTGCTCGGCAAGATCCGCCGGGCGGGCGTCGAGAACGTCAGGGTCTACCCGGGCGACGTGCGCAACCTCTTCGACGTGCTGCCCGACGCCTCGATCGACAAGGCCTTCCTGCTCTATCCCGATCCCTGGCCCAAGGCGCGCCACCACCGGCGCCGCTTTGTCACGCCCGAGCATCTCGAGCCGCTGGCCCGCGTGCTCAAGCCCGGCGCCGAGTTCCGCGTCGCCACCGACATTCCCGATTACGTGCGCCAGACCATGGTCGAGGTGCCGAAGGCCGGGTTCGAGTGGCTGGCGGAGCGGCCGCAGGACTGGCGTGAGCCGTGGGGCGACTGGATCTCGACCCGCTACGAGCAGAAGGCGCTGCGCGAGGGCCGGGTGCCGCATTACATGACGTTCCGCAAACGCTGAGCGGGGCAGGGGCGCTGCCCCTCTTGGCGCGCTGCGCCAATTCACCCCGGAGTATTTGAGAACGAAGAGAAGACAGGGGCGCGGGCGGCTGCTATCAGCGCCGTGAGCGATAACAGAACAGAAGGCGAGGAGGCGAGATGTCGAGCCACGGGGAAGCCATTCCGATGATTGCACGCCGGTCCACGGGGCTGAGCGGCGAGGCGCATGTGCCGGGGGACAAGTCGATCTCGCACCGGTCGCTGATCCTCGGCGCCATGGCGGTGGGCGAGACCCGGGTGACCGGGCTGCTCGAGGGGCAGGACGTGCTCGACACCGCCAAGGCAATGCGCGCCTTCGGAGCCGAGGTCGAGAAGCGCGGCGAGACCTGGCACGTGAGTGGCGTCGGCGTGGGCGGCTTCGCCGAGCCCGGGCAGGTCATCGATTGCGGCAACTCGGGCACCGGGGTGCGGCTGATCATGGGGGCGATGGCCACCACGCCGATCACCGCGACCTTCACCGGCGATGCCAGCCTCAACAAGCGCCCGATGGCGCGGGTCACCGACCCGCTGGCGCTGTTCGGGGCGCAGGCGTTCGGGCGCGAGGGTGGCCGGCTGCCGATGACCATTGTCGGCGCGCGCGATCCGCTGCCCGTGCGCTACGCCACGCCGGTGCCCTCGGCGCAGGTCAAGTCGGCAGTGCTGCTGGCGGGACTGAACGCGCCGGGCGAGACCGTGGTGATCGAGCGCGAGGCGACGCGGGACCATTCCGAGCGCATGCTGACCGGCTTCGGTGCGCGCGTTGTCACCGAGGAGACCGAGGAGGGCCGGGTGATCACGCTCACCGGCCAGCCCGAGCTCAAGCCGCAGGTCATCGTGGTGCCGCGCGATCCGAGCTCGGCGGCCTTCCCGGTCTGCGCCGCGCTTATCACCGAGGGCTCGGACGTGCTGGTGCCCAATATCGGCCTCAACCCGACGCGGGCGGGGCTGTTCTTCACTCTGCAGGAGATGGGCGCCGACCTGACCTTCGAGAATCCGCGCGAAGAAGGCGGCGAGCCGGTGGCAGATCTGCGGGCGCGGTTCTCGCCCGATCTCAAGGGCATCGAGGTGCCGCCCGAGCGCGCCGCCAGCATGATCGACGAGTACCCGGTGCTGTCGGTGGTGGCGGCCTTCGCCGAGGGCAAGACCCACATGCCCGGCGTCAAGGAGCTGCGGGTCAAGGAAAGCGACCGGATCGACGCCATGGCGACGGGGCTGCGCGCCAATGGCGTGGAGGTCGACGAGGGCGAGGACTGGTGGACGGTGCATGGCCGCGGCCATGGCAACGTGCCGGGCGGGGCGGAGACCGAGAGCCATCTCGACCACCGCATCGCCATGTCGTTCCTCGTCATGGGGCTCGCCACGCAGGCGCCGGTGCGGGTCGATGATGGCGGGCCCATCGCGACCTCCTTCCCGATTTTCGAGCCGCTGATGAGCGGGCTTGGCGCGGTGATCGAGCGGCTCTGATGCAGCGGATCGCACCGCCCCTCGCGGCGTTTGCCGCGGCGATGCTGCTCTTGATGTGGTGGTACGCGTGGTCAGTGCTGATCCCGGCGGCGGGCGGTCTGATGCCGCTCGACATGCGGCTCTTCGGCTACTCGGTGGCGGCGGCAGAGGCCTATGTGACGGCGCTCGAGGGGCGCGGGCGGGCGGTCTATCTGCTCGAGATGCGCTGGCTCGACGCGGGGTTCATGTGGGCCTTTGCGCTGTTGATGGCGCTGGGGCTGCTGCGGCTGAGCCGGGGCCGGCCGATCTGGCTGCGGGCGCTGCTGCTGCTGCCGGTGGCGCCCTATCTTGGCGCCGACTGGGCCGAGGGCGTCACGGTGCGTGAGCTGCTTCTGCGCGGGCCCGAGCATTTCCTCCCGCTGCTGGCCGAATGGGCGGCGCACTTTACCCGGCTGAAGACCGGGTTCGCGGCGCTGTCGCTCGGGCTTCTGGCCTGGCTGTGGTGGTTGGAGCGGCGCCAGGGTTGAAGCCCGGGGCGGCGCTCGCCATAACGGCGGGACGGATCAAGGAGGCCGCGCCATGAGCTTCACCATCGCCATCGACGGGCCGGCAGCCGCCGGCAAGGGCACCATCAGCAAGGCTGTGGCGGCGCATTTCGGCGTCGGGCATCTCGACACCGGGCTGCTCTACCGCGCCGTTGGCAAGCGCATGCTCGACGGGATCGAGCCGATCACGGCGGCGCAGGAACTGGTCGCCGAGGACCTGCAGGCCGAGGGGCTGCGCAGCGCCGCGGTGGCGCAGGCAGCGAGCAAGGTGGCGGCGATTCCCGAGGTGCGCGCGGCGCTGGTCGATTTCCAGCGCGCCTATGCGAGGCGTGCCGGGGGCGCGGTGCTCGACGGGCGCGACATCGGCACGGTGATCTGCCCAGACGCGGAGGCCAAGCTCTTTGTCACCGCCAGCGCCGAGGTGCGCGCGCGGCGGCGCTTCGAGGAGCTGCAGGCGGGCGGGGCCGAGACCGACTACGAGACCGTGCTGGCCGACACCAAGGAGCGCGATCACCGCGATGCCTCGCGGGCGGACGCGCCGCTGCGCCCGGCGGAGGACGCGGTGATCCTCGACACCTCGACACTGGATATCGACGCCGCGGTGGCGCAGGCCATCGCCGCGGTGGCGGCAAAGCGCAAGCACGGAGAGACGGCATGAAGACTCGGACCATCGGAGGGCTCGAGACCTCCTGCCTTGGCATCGGGGCGATGTCCTTCGCCGATTTCTACGGCGCCACCACCGAGGAGAACTCGCAGGCCATCCTCGACCTCGCCCATGCGCTGGGGGTGCGCCATATCGACACCTCGAACGTCTATGGCATGGGCCGCTCGGAGCGCGCCATCGGCGCGTGGCTGAGCGCCAATCCCGGGGCGCGGGAGGGGCTGCACATCGCCACCAAGGCGGCGATCACCCGCGATGCCGAGGGCAACCGTTGCTTCGACAACTCGCTGGGGCATATGGAGGCCGAGCTCGACAAGTCGCTCGAGCGGCTGGGCATCGACTGCGTCGATCTGTTCTACGTGCACCGCTACCAGGCCGAGATCCCGGCGGCAGAGGTGGCCGGCACCATGGGGCGGCTGGTCGAGAAGGGGAAGTGCCGCAGCATTGGCTTTTCCGAGATCGCGCCGTCGACGCTGCGGCTGGCGCATGCGGAATACAAGGTCGCGGCGGTGCAGTCGGAATACTCGCTTTCGACCCGGCTGCCCGAGATGGGCATGCTGCAGGCCTGCTCCGAGCTCGGCGTGGCGCTGGTGGCGTTCTCGCCAGTGGGGCGCTCGCTGCTGACCGACCATCCGATCAGCCGCGCGCAGATCGAGGGAAACCCGTTCCTGGCCAGCAACCCGCGGATGATGGAGCCGAATTACAGCCGCAATCTCGAGATCGTCGCAGGCTTCCGGGCGCTGGCCGCCGAGATGGGGCTGAGCGCGGCGGGGCTTGCCATCGCATGGACGCTGCACAAGGGCGATCACGTGCTGCCGATCCCGGGCACCCGCTCGGTCCCGCATTTCCGCGAGCTGGTGCAGGGCGCCGACGCCAGCCTCACCCCGGAGGACATGGCCCGCATCGAGGCGGTTCTGCCGATCGGCTGGTGCCATGGCGACCGCTATTCGATGGCGCAGTGGGTCGGGCCGGAGAACTACTGCTGAGCCGCGCGAGGGCTCCTCGAGCCCGTGCGGCCTCTCCTCGCGGCGGCGGAAATCGCCGTGAGACGCTGCCCGAGCGGGGTTTGACGCCGCTCGGGGCTTGATCCGCCGGGCGGCTGGGGGTATATCGCGCGACGTCAAGACAGGCGCAAAGCTGCGGACAGGGAGGTGAGCAGGGTCGGAATCACACCGGCCCTCTTTGTTTGTAGCGCCAGACAAGACCAACGTTGCCCGTTCGCGCGGGCGGCAGCCAAGACCGGCGGAGACAACCGCCCGGCCAGAAAACCGTTTGTAAAGGAACAGAACGCCACATGGCTAACGCAACCATGGAGGAATTCGAGGCCCTCCTTAATGAAAGCCTCGAAATGGACACCCCGGACG
>NZ_JBYNAH010000195.1:0-10012 GCF_059781815.1 Salipiger sp.
AGCGCAGGTCGCTGTCGAAGAAGGCGCGCAGGTCGGGGATGCCGTATTTCAGCATCGCGATGCGGTCGATGCCCATGCCGAAGGCAAAGCCCTGCCACTCGTTCGGATCGATGCCGCCGGCGGCCAGCACCTTGGGATGCACCATGCCCGAGCCCAGCACCTCGAGCCAGTCGTCGCCCTCGCCCACCACGACCGAGCCGTCCTTCCACTGGCACTGGATGTCGACCTCGGCCGACGGCTCGGTGAAGGGGAAGTGCGAGGCACGGAAGCGGGTCTTCACCGTGGTGCCGAAATAGGCCGAGAAGAACTCTTCCAGCACCCACTTGAGGTTGGCCATCGAGATGTTCTTGTCGATGGTCAGCCCCTCGACCTGGTGGAACATCGGCGTGTGGGTCTGGTCGTAATCGGCGCGGTAGACGCGGCCCGGGCAGATGATCCGCAGCGGCGCGCCCTGCGCCTCCATCGAGCGGATCTGCACCGGCGAGGTGTGGGTGCGCAGCACGTGCGGCGGGCGCTCGTCGCCCTCGGTGCGGTGCATGTAGAATGTGTCCATCTCGGCGCGCGCCGGGTGGTGGCCCGGGATGTTGAGCGCGTCGAAATTGTACCAGTCCTTCTCGATCTGCGGGCCCTCGGCCACCGAGAAGCCCATGTCGGCGAAGATCGCGGTGCACTCTTCCCAGACCTGGCTCACCGGGTGGATCGAGCCCTGGCGGCGGGTGCGGCCCGGCAGCGTCACGTCGAGCCATTCCGAGGCCAGCCGCTCGTTGAGCGCGGCATCGGCCAGCGCCGCCTTCTTGGCGGCGAGCGCGCTGTTGATCTCGTCCTTGAGCGCGTTGAGCTTCGGGCCCATGACCTGACGCTCTTCCGGGCTCATCTTGCCGAGGCTGCGCATCTGAAGGCTGATCTCGCCCTTCTTGCCGACCGCCTGCACCCGCAGGTCTTCGAGCGCCGCCTCATCGGCAGCAGCCCCAATCAGCTCGATGTATTTTCCGCGCAGATCGTCCATCTCGGCACCCTCGTATCCAGGAGTTGTCCGTCACCTAGCGGGGCCGGTGGAAAGACGCAAGTCGCAGGGGCAAAACCCGCGCGCCAAGGCCGATTGCGTGGCCCCTCTCTTGCGGCTAGAACGGGCGGGCGCACGGCCCGTTAGCTCAACTGGATAGAGCAGCTGACTTCTAATCAGCAGGTTCGGGGTTCGAGTCCTCGACGGGTCGCCAGCGCTTTCCCCAACGCGGCGAATAGCCCGGCCCGATGGACCGGGCCGGTCTCTCAGAGCGGTTTCACGATCGGCTGCAGCGCCTGCCAGAACAGGCCGCCCGAGGCGCCCACAACGGCGAGCTGGACCCAGGTCCACTTGAGCCGCACGCCCTTGTGCTTCGACGCCTTGAATTGCTTCTCGACATAGGTCCGCTCGAGCTTGAAGAGCTGCTTGGTGGCCCAGCTCAGCGCCGAGCCGAGCGCCCCGCCTTTGCCAATGATCTCGAGCAGCGGCGCCGGCAGGCCGTTCTTGGTCTCGTGCAGCAGGTAGCGGACGGTGTCGGCGGGCAGGTCGAGCTCGAGGAACAGCCAGTTGGTGTGCACGACGCCGACCTTGGGAAGTTCGATCCCCGCCACCAGAACCTGCGTCCGCATCGCGCTGGCGACTTCGAATTCAGACGCCTTGGCGATCTCGGGATCTTCGGGCAGCGCCTCGAGCTCGGGCACCAGCGCCGCATGGGCCTCGATGATCGCCTCGAGCTCGGGATCGAGCGACATGCTCTCGACATAGTCCTGCGGGGACTTGCCCAGCTTGGCGGTGAGCTGTTCGGTCAGGGCCTCGAGCTGCTTGGCGGAGGTGTCGGGAAGGGCATAGGGAATGGTGGGGGCGTCGGTCACTGGAAAACTCCAAAAATGGAAACATGCAATCAGTGATTGAAACCAGACCCACCACTACCGCCTGAGTCAACACTTCTTCTCGCCCCGCATCGCACCGGAAGAATGCGGCGGAACCGGCCCCACGGGCCTTTGCGACTGACACGACACGAAAAAACCGCGCCCGGAGCCCCGGACGCGGTTTCTATCATTTTTCGAAGTTTCGGACCGCTCAGGCGGCCAGAGCACCCTTGGCCTGATCCACGATCGCACCGAAGGCTTCGGGCTCGTGAACGGCGAGGTCTGCGAGGACCTTGCGGTCGACCTCGATGCCGGCCTTGGTCAGACCGTTGATGAACTTCGAGTAGGTCAGAGCCTCGTCATGGGCGCGGACGGCTGCGTTGATACGCTGGATCCACAGGGCGCGGAAGTTGCGCTTGCGGTTCTTGCGGTCGCGGGTCGCGTACTGGTTCGCCTTGTCGACGGCCTGGGCTGCAACCTTGAAGGTGTTCTTGCGACGGCCGTAGTAGCCTTTCGCCTGATCGAGAACCTTCTTGTGACGGGCGTGGGTGACGGTACCACCTTTGACTCGTGCCATGTGTCTAGCCTCCTATCAGCGGTCGTAGGGCATGTAGCCCTTGACGATTTTTGCGTCGGGAGCCGACAGCGTGGTGGTGCCGCGAGCGTCGCGGATGAACTTCGTGGTGCGCTTGATCATGCCGTGGCGCTTGCCGGCCTGACCTGCGACGACCTTACCGGTGCCGGTCACCTTGAAGCGCTTCTTGGCGCTCGATTTTGTCTTCATCTTGGGCATTTCCGTCTCCTTGACGTTCTGCGGTGAACGCGCGACTCGGCATGCCACTGAGGGCCGGACGCGCGGTAGGAGGCGCTCCTATAGGCGCGACAGGGCTTTGATGCAAGCGGGAATCACCCACTCTGGCGGGCCGCGACGCTATCTCACGAGATCGGCGATCACGCCATAGATCGCGTCGGGCACGTCCTGCGCGGTATAGCCGCCCGGCTGCATGGTATTGCCGTGCAGCAGCACCGCAACCGCCGCCACGGCCAGCACACCGCCGATATAGGGCCGCCGGCTGTCGGCATAGGCCGAGAACAGCGCCAGCGTGGCGCAGATCGCGAGAAACAGGCCAAGGACGAGGAACTGCTCGGGGGTCATGCGGCAGAGGCTAGCATGGGTCCGCGCCCGTGTCGCGAGACCGTTTCACCAAACCGGCAGCGCCAAAGGAAAGGCCCCCGCGCCTTGCGACGCGAGGGCCTCTGGTGTCCTCCTGCGGCAGGATCACTCCGGGTCGGTGGAGTAGATCAGGCGCTCGTCGCACGGGGCGACGCGCAGGATGTTGGTGGTGCCGGGCATGTTGAACGGCACGCCGGCGGTCACGACGATCTGATCCTCGGAGCCGGCATAGCCCTGCGCCCGTGCGGCGCGGGCGGCGTTGACCACCGCCTGCTTGAAGCGCTCGAGCTCGCCGGTCATCACGCAGTTCACGCCCCAGGTCAGCGACAGGCGACGGGCGGTGCCGCGCAGCGAGGTCATGGCGATGATCGGCACCCGCGGACGCTCGCGCGCCACCTTGGCCACCGTGGTACCCGAGGAGGTGAAGCAGCAGATCACCTTGATGTTGGCCGACTCGGCGATCTCGCGCGCGGCGGCGACGATGCCGTCGGCCACGCCAGTCTTCTGGATGTTGCGGCTGGCCTCCATGACCTCGGTGAAGGTGCTGTCCTTCTCGACGCCCACGGCGACGTTGTTCATCGTCGTCACCGCCTCGACCGGGTACTGGCCGGCCGCCGATTCCGCCGAGAGCATCACCGCGTCGGCGCCCTCGTAGATTGCCGTCGCCACGTCGGAGACCTCGGCGCGGGTCGGCATCGGGCTCTCGATCATCGATTCGAGCATCTGCGTCGCCACGATCACCGGCTTGCCGGCGGCGCGGCACTTGCGGATCAGGCGCTTCTGGATCGGCGGGACCGCCTGCACCGGCAGCTCGACGCCGAGATCGCCGCGCGCCACCATGATGCCGTCGGAGGCTTCGAGGATCTCATCGAAGCTCTTCACCGCCGAGGGTTTCTCGATCTTCGACAGGATCGCGGCGCGGCCGTCGCAAAGCTTGCGCGCCTCCTCCACGTCCTCGGGGCGCTGCACGAAGCTGAGCGCCAGCCAGTCGACCCCGAGCGCCGCGGCGAACTCGAGATCCTTGCGGTCCTTCTCGGAGAGTGCCGCCAGCGGCAGCACCACGTCGGGCACGTTGACGCCCTTGCGGTTGGAGATCGTGCCGCCCGCTTCGACGATGCAATTGGCGAAATCGTCGCCGCACTCTTCCACCCGCAGGCGGATCTTGCCGTCATTGACCAGCAGATGCGCGCCGACGCCAAGCGCCTGAAAGATCTCCGGGTGCGGCAGGCAGACGCGCTTCTTGGTGCCCGGCGCCTTGTTGAGGTCGAGGCGGAAGGTCTCGCCCCATTCCAGCTCTTCCTCGCCGTTCTCGAACTCGCCGACGCGGAGCTTCGGCCCCTGCAGGTCGGCGAGGATGGCGATCGGGCTGTCGAGATCCTTCTCGACCTGCCGGATGGCGCGGTGGAGCTTGGTGATGTCCTCGTGGGTGCCGTGGCTCATGTTGAGGCGGAACACGTCCGCCCCCGCCTCGTGCAGGGTGCGGATCATCTCGTAGGTGTTGCTCGCCGGGCCAAGGGTGGCCACGATCTTCACTTTGCGCAAACGTCTCATTTTCCGTCTCCCTGCTGCTGCGCCGGACCGGCGCCGCATTTCGTTCAGCGTTTAAACCAGTTACCGCTAACGTCCTCTTACCCGGGGTATTGCGCAATTCCCTTCATGGCGCAACTGCTCTAAACGGTCGGGTGCGAACAAGACGGCTGCCATGACCTACACACCATACCAGATAGAAGGAGAGGGCCGGAAAGGGCGCTTTCTGGTCACTTGCGATCATGCGACCAATACCGTGCCGCCGGATCTGGGGGGAACCCTTGGCCTGCCCGACGAGGACATGGCGCGACACATTGCCTATGATGTAGGCGCTTTGGGAACCGCACGCGCGCTGGCCGAAGCGCTCGACTCGCCGCTGGTCTGGGCGGATTTCTCGCGGCTGGTGATCGACCCGAACCGCGGCGAGGACGATCCCACGCTTCTGATGCGGCTTTATGACGGCTCGATCATTCCCGGCAACCGCCACGCCGACGAGGAAGAAAAGGCGCGCCGCCTCAACGCCTATCACCGCCCCTACCACGCCGCGCTCGAGCTGCTGGCCGCCTCGCGCGGCGAGGTGGCGATCGTGTCGGTGCACTCCTTCACCCGCCAGCTCCGCGGCCGCCCCACCCGGCCGTGGCATCTGGGCATCCTGCACGCCTGGGACGCGCGGCTCTCGGATCCGCTGATCTCCCGGCTCGAGCAGGAGCCCGACCTGACCGTCGGGCGCAATGAGCCCTATCCCGGCCACCTGCCCGGCGACGCCATCGACCGGCACGCGCTGCGGCATGGCCGGGTGAACACGCTGATCGAGGTCCGCAACGACCTCATCGAAACGGACGAACAGCAGGCGCACTGGGGTGCCCGGCTGGCGCCGCATCTCGTTGCGGCGCTCGACGAGGTGCCCGAGTAGGCCCATCTATAGAGACGAACGGAGGACACCATGGACGACCAGACCCGAATCGAGCTCGAGGCCGCCGCTTTCCGCCGGCTGCAGAAGCACCTCATGGAAGACCGGCAGGACGTGCAGAACATCGACCTGATGAATCTCGCCGGCTTCTGCCGCAACTGCCTGTCGCGCTGGTATCAGGAAGCCGCCGCCGAGCGCGGCATCGAGATCGGCAAGGAAGAGGCGCGCGAGATCTTCTACGGCATGCCCTATGACGACTGGAAATCGCTGCACCAGACCGAGGCCGACGACGCCAAGAAGGCCGCCTTCGAGACAGCCTTTGCGGAGAATGTCGGCAAGGAGAGCTGAGCCGGCGGCCCCCATCGGCGGGCCTTGCGGCTCGCCAGAAATCGAAAAAGGCGCGGACCCACGGTCCGCGCCTTTGTTTTCGGAACTCTTGGGCGAGGCCCTTAGAGGTTGCTGTCGCGGGCGCGCAGCTGGCGGGCGCGGGTCAGGATCGCATCCTCGACCGCGCGCAGCGTGGCGCCATCGACCGGGCCGCCGCGGGTCATCAGCGCGACGTTGAGCGAGCGCGCGTCGAGCGCCGGGTCCGAGATGTAGATCGTCGCGCGGTAGGACTGGCCACCGCCCGGCGGAGTGCCGTAGCCGGTGGTGATCACGCCGGTGAAGGGATCGACCGTGTCAACCGGCAGGAAATCCAGCACGTCAAGCGAGGCATTCCAGATATAGCGGTTCACCGCGCCGACCTTGCCGGCATCTTCGCGCGCCTTGAAGATGTCCCAGATGGTGGAATCGGGTTTGCCGTCGCGGCCGTAGATCTCTTGCTCGATGATCTCCTGCGATGTCTCGGCATTGCCCGGCGGCACATTGCGCGTATCGGAGCCCTGTCCGTCGAACCAGCTGTTCACCGTCCCGCAGCCGGAAAGCAGCAGCAGCCCGCCCGTAAAGATGGCACCTGTCGCTGTCCGCATAAATCTCATCCGCTCAAGCTCCTGCCCGTCTTTTGTTCCGCACCTGCATACTCGCGCGCAAGACGCGCGACAAGTCGGGAATGCCTTGAGGAAATGCCCCCAGCCGGGACGGACGGCAGGTGCCTCGGCATCGTTGTGGCAATTGCGCATCACTGATTTGCTTGTTGCCCGACCGTCCCAGCCCGCAGTTGCAAACGAAGGGTCCGAGGGCGCATAGAAAGCCCATCAAGGCCGGGCTATCCGGATTGGTACGTGCCTTACGAACACATGAGGGAAACAATGAAAAGCATTCTGTTTGCCACCACCGCGCTGGTTGCAACCGCAGGCGTCGCCTCCGCAGAGATCGCACTGTCCGGCATGGCCGAGATGGGTATCTTCGACAACGGCAACGACGACACTCAGTTCTTCACCGACATCGACGTCACCTTCACCATGTCCGGTGAAGCAGACAACGGCCTGACCTTCGGCGCGTCGATCGACCTCGACGAGTCGGATGGCGACCCGTCGGGCGCATTCGGCGGCTCCACCCAGGGCGGCGAAGCAATCTTCATCTCCTACGGCGGCGCAACCCTGACCATGGGTGACACCGACGGCGCTCTCGACGCTCGCGTGCCGGAACTGGCGCTCGCAGGCGGCTCGCTGAACGACGACGAAACCACCCACCTGGGCTTCAACCACTCCGACGGTCTCGACTACGACTCCGACGGCGTTGGCCTCTCGCTGGACGGCTTCGGCGACGGTCAGATCGCTCGCTTCGACTACGCCTACGACGCGTTCACCTTCTCGCTGTCGGCTGAGCAGATCGCAGACGGCGCAGACGTTGACGGCATCGGCAACACCATCTGGGGCATCGGTGTGTCCTACGGCGGCACCGTGTCGACCGTCGACCTGACCGTCGGCCTCGGCTACCAGTCGCTGGAAGATGTTGCTGACATCACCACCATCGCTGGTGTTGCTGGCTTCTCGAACGGCTTCTCGGCTGGCCTGACCTACACCAATGCAGACCTCGACGACTCCATCCTGGACGGCGAGATCGAGCACTGGGGCATCGGCGTCGGCTACGAGATGAACGCTCTGGCCCTCGGCCTGAACTACGGTGAGTACTCGATCGGCGACGACGACAGCACCTCCGGCTGGGGCTTCGCAGCTCTGTACGACCTGGGTGGCGGTCTCGAAGCACGCTTCGGCTACGGCTACTCCGAGTTCGACATCGCAGGTACCGAAGACGACTTCGACACCTACTCGCTGGGTCTGCGCATGAACTTCTAATCTCCCCGGAGATTGAGGTAAGGGAAGAGCGGGCATTTGCCCGCTCTTTTCTTTTTGTCCGACCAAAAGGTGCCATCCGCCATGCTGCCGCTCTCTGCCGACACCAAGGCCCGGCTGATGAAACAGGCCGCAAGCGACATGGCGCAGGGCCGTCTGGCCAAGGCCCGCAGCGCCTTGCAGCAGCTCGCACTGGCCGAGCCAAAGCGGGCGGATTTCCCCTACCAGCTGTCGCGCATCGCCTTCGAAGAGGGCGACCGCGAGACCTGCCTCGCGCAGCTGCGCAAGGCGGTGAAGCTCGCCCGCGACAATCCGCAGCTCACCCGGCACGCCGCCGAACGCTTCCGCCATCTCGGCGCCAGCGAGGAGGCGCTCGCCGCCTATGACCGGCTGATCGCCGCACAGGGCAAAACATCGGGTAAATCGCTCGGCACGCAGGCCGACAAGGCGCATTATCTGCAACATCTCGGACGCTTCGACGAGGCCGAGACGATCTTTCGCAAGCTGCTCAAGCAGCACCCGAACGAGGCACAGCTCTACCGGATCTTTCTTGGCGGCAAGACCCTCTCTCCCGGCGATCCGCTCCTGCCGGCGATGGAGACGCTCTGGGCCCGCAAGGACCTGCCCGAGCCCGCCCGCATCCAGCTGGGCTATGCGCTTGGCAAGGCGCTGGACGAGACCGGCGCGCCCGATAAGGGCTTTGCCTGCGTCGCCCGCGCCAACGCGCTGCAGCGCAAAGCCGCCCCCTTCGACAATGCCGCGCAGGATCGCGAGTTCGCCACCGTCCGCGCCGCGCAAGCCGACCTCCCCGCCCTGCCCCCTGCAGAGCCTGCCCTGAGCCCCCGCCCGGTCTTTGTCACCGGCATGCCGCGCTCGGGCACCACGCTCGTCGAGCGCATCCTTGCCGCCCACAGCGAGGTCAGCGCCGGCAACGAGCTCGGGCTGGCCCTCAAGCTGGCCTATGGCACCTTCGGCGCCGGCGAGCAGATGCGCCCGATCCGCGACGCCGCCAAGCTCGAGGCTTTCGCAAAGCGCTACACCACGCTGGCCCGGCGCGACGTGCCCGGCGACAGTCCGGTGATCACCGACAAGTCGATTCTCTCCTACCTGATCATCGGCCTGCTGCACCGCGCCCTGCCTCAGGCGCGCTTCATCGTTGTGCAGCGCGATCCGCGCGACATCGCCCTGTCGATCTACAAGAACTACTTCAACACCGGCAGCCACCGCTACGGCAACGACCTCGCCGACATCGCCCACGCCATCAAGCGCTTCCGCAGCTTCGTCGCGCATTGGAAAGAGGCCCTGCCCGGCGTGGTGCATGAGATCCGCTACGAGGCGCTGGTGTCTGAGCCCGAGCCGCAATCGCGGGCGCTGATCGCCGCGGCGGGGCTTGACTGGCAGGACGCCTGCCTCGATTTCCACAAGAACAAGAGCGGCGCCGTGAAGACGCTCAGCGTCAGCCAGGCGCGCCAGCCGATCTATACCGGCTCGGCGCAGGCCTGGCGAAAACACGAGCGCGAGTTGCAACCCTTCATCGAGGCGTGGGGAGACGAACCATGGGACTGACCGACATCCGCGAGCGCGTGGCCAAGGCCGAGGCAAAAGCCGGACGGCCCGAGGGCGCGGTGCAGCTGATCGCGGTGAGCAAGGTGCAGCCGATCGAGCGCGTCGAGGCGGTGCTCGAGGCGGGCCACCGGCTCTTCGGCGAGAACAAGGTGCAGGAGGCGCAGGGCAAGTGGCCGGCGCTGAAGGAGCGCTTCGAGGGCGTCGATGTGCACCTGATCGGGCCGCTGCAGACCAACAAGGCGCGGCAGGCGATGGAGCTGTTCTCGGCGATCCACGCGGTCGACCGCCCGAAGCTCGCCAACACCCTGGCCCGGCTGGCGCAGGAGCTGGGGCATTGCCCGGATCTCTTCGTGCAGGTCAACACCGGCGAGGAGCCGCAGAAGGCCGGCATCCTGCCCGCCGAGGCCGATGCCTTCATCGAGGAGGTGCGCGGGCTCGACCTGCCGCTCAAGGGGCTGATGTGCATCCCCCCCGTGGACGAGACCCCCTCGCTGCATTTCGCGCTGCTGGCCAAGATCGCCGAGCGCAACGGGCTCGAGGGGCTGTCGATGGGCATGTCGTCGGATTTCGAGCAGGCGATTGCGCTCGGGGCGACTCACGTGCGGGTCGGCTCGGCGATCTTCGGAGAACGCGATTACGGGTGAGCCGACGGCCGCAACGATGTCGGAACGCCGGGCGCCGCCGCGCCATCGCCGGCCCGCGGGGTGGCGAAGCGGCGCTTTGAGC
>NZ_JBYNAH010000389.1:0-2124 GCF_059781815.1 Salipiger sp.
CGTGGGCGTGGCTGCGCGGGGTCGGACCCTTGTAGATACCACCCTTGCGGAAGATCGGCGCCTTGCGGGAGCCGTGGCGTGCGCCGCCGGTGCCCTTCTGGCGATAGATCTTCTTGGTCGAGTAGCTCACTTCCGAGCGGGTCTTGACCTTGTGGGTACCGGCCTGCGCCTTGTTGCGCTGCCAGCGGACCACGCGGTGCAGGATGTCGGCGCGCGGCTCGAGATCGAAGATCTCGTCCGTCAGCTCGACTTCGCCCGCGGCACCGCCGTCGAGTTTGATCACGTCGAGTTTCATTCGTCGCCTTCCTTCTTCTCGGCCGCGATTTCCGCTTCAGCGGCTTTCAGGGCCTCTGCTTCGGCTGCGGCCTGCTCTGCGGCGGCTGCTTCGGCTGCTGCGGCTTCCTCGGCGGCTGCCTGTGCGGCGGCTTCCTCAGCCGCTTTCGCAGCTTCCTCAGCAGCGGACTTCAGGGCGGCGGGCAGAATGGCGTTCTCGGGGAACGGCTTCTTGACCGCGTCCTTGATCGTCACCCAGCCACCTTTGGAGCCCGGAACCGCGCCCTTGATCATGATGATGCCGCGCGATGCGTCGGTCTTCACAACCTGCAGGTTCTGCGTGGTGACACGGACGGCACCCATGTGGCCAGCCATCTTCTTGCCTTTGAAGACCTTGCCCGGATCCTGACACTGGCCGGTCGAGCCGTGCGAACGGTGCGAGATCGACACACCGTGCGAGGCGCGCAGGCCGCCGAAGTTGTGCCGCTTCATGGCACCGGCAAAACCCTTACCGATGGTCGTGCCGGACACGTCCACGTACTGGCCTTCGAAGTAATGGTCAGCGGTGATTTCCTCACCGACGCCGATCAGGTTCTCGGCATCGACGCGGAATTCCGCGATCTTCCGCTTCGGCTCCACCTTGGCAACGGCGAAATGGCCGCGCATCGGCTTGGAGACGTTTTTGGCCTTGATCGAGCCCGCGCCGAGCTGAACGGCGGTGTAGCCGTCCTTGTCGCTGGTCCGCTGGGCAACGACCTGGCAGCCGTCGAGTTGGAGAACGGTCACAGGAACCTGCTTGCCGTCTTCCAGGAAAAGCCGGGTCATGCCGACTTTCTTTGCGATCACTCCAGAGCGCATCATCAGTTGCTCTCCTTACACCTTGATCTCGACATCCACGCCGGCGGCGAGGTCGAGCTTCATCAGCGCGTCCACCGTCTGCGGGGTCGGATCGACGATGTCGAGCAGCCGCTTGTGGGTGCGGATCTCGAACTGGTCGCGGGATTTCTTGTTCACGTGGGGGCCACGCAGAACGGTGAATTTCTCGATCTTGTTCGGCAGCGGGATCGGCCCGCGCACCTGCGCGCCCGTCCGCTTGGCGGTGTTCACGATTTCCTGCGTCGAAGCATCGAGGACGCGGTAATCGAACGCCTTGAGCCGGATGCGAATGTTCTGGCTTTGCATGTTCGGTCTGCCTTTTCATAGGCGTGAGAGTTGAGAGGAGGAGACAGGACCATCCCGCCCCCTCTTCGAACCCGTTCGGGCGCGGCCGAGGCCCCTGCCCTAAGACATGATGGGTGCCGAAGCACCCATCAGTATTCCAAGCTGGCGCGCCGGATAAGGCCGGACGCGCCTGCTGTCAAGATCACTCGAGGATCTTGGAAACGACGCCGGAGCCGACGGTGCGGCCGCCTTCGCGGATGGCGAAGCGGAGGCCGTCTTCCATGGCGATCGGGGCGATCAGTTCCACGGTGAACTTCAGGTTGTCGCCGGGCATGACCATCTCGGTGCCCTCGGGGAGGGTCACGGTGCCGGTCACGTCGGTGGTCCGGAAGTAGAACTGCGGACGGTAGTTCGCGAAGAACGGCGTGTGACGGCCGCCTTCTTCCTTGGTCAGGATGTAGACCTCGGCTTCGAACTTGGTGTGCGGGGTCACCGAGCCGGGCTTGCAGAGAACCTGGCCACGCTCGACGCCCTCACGGTCAACACCGCGCAGCAGCGCGCCGATGTTGTCGCCGGCTTCGCCGCGGTCCAGCAGCTTGCGGAACATCTCGACACCGGTGCAGGTGGTCTTCTTGGTGTCGCGGATGCCGACGATTTCGATCTCGTCGCCAACGTTGATCACGCCACGCT
>NZ_JBYNAH010000196.1:0-9984 GCF_059781815.1 Salipiger sp.
GTTCTTCTACATCAAGAAGGCCCACATCGGCGTCATCCCCGGCCTGAAGGAATACGCCGAGTTCTTCGTCGCTGACGAGATCGCCGGCCCCGACGGCCCGCTCGCCAACTACGGCCTCGTGTCCGACCCCGAGCTGGCCGAGACCCAGTCCAAGGTTGCCGACGAAGAGGTCATGGGCTCGAACATGTAATCGGATATTTCCCGATTGCTTCGGGGCGGTGCCATTGTGCGCCGCCCCGTCTTCTCTTAGGCCATTTGCGAATTCGAAACGACCCTGGGGGGGCGACATGCCGGTACTCTGGCTCATCCTGATCGTGCTCGCGCTTGCGGTTGCCGGCTTCATCGCCGGCCGCCTGCGCGTGACTTCTGCCAGCGGAGAGCGACCGCATTCGCTTCCGAACTATTACGGCTGGAACGTCGCCATGAAGGTGATGGCGCCGGCTTTCCTGGCGCTGGTGGTCTGGCTGCTGGTGCAGCCGGTGCTGGTCGACCATCAGGTGACCGCAGGCCTCGGCGAGGGCGCCGTGCCCGAAGGCTCGACGCTGGGGCTGGTGATGTCCGACGTGCGCCGGGTGGCGGGCGGTCTCGACACCGCGGTGAGCCGCGGTCTGATCACCGCCGGTGACGCCGACGCCATGAGCACCGCCGATTCCGACGTGCGCAGCCTGCTGGGCGAGGCCGGCGTGGCGCTTGGCTCCGATGTCAGCCCCGAGGTGCTCGAGGCCGCTCAGGACTATCGCGCGATGAACGGCGCCGGCAATTTCTGGCGCAGCGTCGTGGTGATCCTGCTGGCCGTTGGCGGGCTCGGCTGGGGCGTTGCGCAGTCGACGCGCGACTTCCGCGCCCGCAACTCGGTCGAGACCGGCGTCCGCATCATCCTGCTCTCGGCGGCCTCCATCGCGATCCTGACCACCATCGGCATCGTGCTTTCGCTGGTCGGCAACACCTGGAACTTCTTCCAGGTCTATCCCGCCTCGAAGTTCTTCGGCTCCTTCACCTGGTCGCCCTCCTTCGGCGGCGGCTCCGAGCTTGGCATCTGGCCGCTGCTCTGGGGTACGCTCTACATTTCCTTCATCGCGCTCGTCGTGGCGGTGCCGATCGGCCTCTTCGCCGCCGTGTACCTCTCGGAATACGCAGGCCCGAAGATGCGCGCCTGGGCCAAGCCGCTGCTCGAGGTGCTCGCCGGCATCCCGACCATCGTCTACGGTCTCTTCGCGCTGCTGACCGTCGGCCCACTGCTGCTGACCGTGTTCGGCCGCGACGGGCTGGGCTGGATGCAGGCTGGCACCGCGGTGATGACCGCGGGGCTGGTGATGGGCATCATGCTCATCCCCTTCGTCAGCTCGCTGTCGGACGACATCATCAACGCCGTGCCGCAATCGCTGCGTGACGGCTCCTACGGCCTCGGCGCGACCCAGTCCGAAACCATCAAGCAGGTGATCCTGCCGGCGGCGCTGCCGGGCATCGTGGGCGCGGTGCTGCTCGCGGCCTCGCGCGCCATCGGCGAAACCATGATCGTGGTGTTCGGGGCAGGGGCCGCGGCGCGGCTCTCGCTCAACCCGTTCGACGCCATGACCACCGTCACCGCCAAGATCGTCAGCCAGCTGACAGGCGACGCCGATTTCGCCTCGCCCGAGGCACTGGTGGCCTTTGCCCTAGGCATGACGCTGTTCATCGTCACGCTTGGGCTGAACGTCTTCGCCCTCTACATCGTGCGCAAATACCGGGAGCAGTACGAATGACCGACGCGACCTCTCAGGGCGGCGCCCGTCCCGCAACCCGTCTGACCGCCGCCGACAAGCGCACCCAGCGCCGCAACGCCGCCGAAAAGCGCTTCCGCCTTTACGGGCTGGCCGCCATCGGCGCGGGGCTGTTCTTTCTGGTGGTGCTGCTGAGCTCGATTGTCAGCAACGGCATCGGCGCGTTCCAGCAGACCTTCATTCAGGTGCCGGTCTATTTGGACCCGGCCAAGCTCGATAAGAACGGCAACCGCGACCCGGCGGAAATGGCCAAGGTCTCGACCTTTGGCTACAACCCGCTGATCCAGGACAGCCTCTACCAGCTGGTGCAGGACAAGGGCATCGCCACCGAGTACGAAGACGGCGGCGACATGAAGGCGCTGATCTCGGCCTCTGCCGCGGCGCAACTGCGCAACACCGTGCTCGCCAACCCCGATCTGGTCGGTGAGACCGTCGAATTCGAGATCCTCGCCGCCTCGCGCGTCGACGGGTACCTCAAAGACCGGGTGAGCCGCGACAGCATCACCGAGGACAAGAACATCGACGCAGGCCACCTCGATCTGGTCGACGCGCTGCTCGAAGATGGCACGGTGCACAAGAGCTTCAACATGGCCTTCATCACCGGCTCCGACGCCTCCGAGAGCCGCCCCGAGCAGGCCGGTCTTGGCGTCTCGATGCTGGGCTCGCTCTTCATGATGTTGGTGGTGCTGTTCCTGGCGCTGCCGATCGGCGTCGCGGCCTCGATCTACCTCGAGGAATTCGCGCCGCAGAACAAGTTCACCGATTTCATCGAGGTGAACATCTCGAACCTCGCCGCGGTGCCCTCGATCGTCTTCGGTATCCTCGGCCTCGCGGCCTTCATCCAGTTCGCGCACCTGCCGCAATCGGCGCCGCTGGTGGGCGGCCTGACGCTGACGCTGATGACCCTGCCGACCATCGTGATCTCGACCCGCGCCTCGCTCAAGGCGGTGCCGCCGTCGATCCGCGACGCCGCGCTCGGCGTTGGCGCCTCGAAGATGCAGTCGGTGTTCCACCACGTGCTGCCGCTGGCCATGCCCGGCATCCTGACGGGCACCATCATCGGCCTTGCCCAGGCGCTTGGCGAGACCGCGCCGCTGCTGCTCATCGGCATGGTCGGCTACATCGCCACCAACTACCCGGACGGGATCATCTCGGGCTTCATGTCGCCGAACTCGGCGATGCCCGCGCAGATCTACGAATGGGCCAAGCGCGCCGACCCCGCCTATTACGAACGGGCCTGGGGCGGCATCATCATCCTGCTCGTGTTCCTGCTGGTCATGAACGTGATCGCCATCGTCCTGCGCCGCAAGTTCGAGCGCCGGTGGTGACGATGAGCGACAATCTCGGTAAGGGGAAGTGAACCCATGTATGATGCACCGTTGAGGAAGACCGACGTGGAAGCCAAAGAAACCAAGATCTCCGCCAGCGACGTTCAGGTCTATTACGGCGACAACCACGCCATCAAGGACGTCTCGGTCGACATTCTCGACAAGACCGTCACCGCCTTCATCGGGCCGTCGGGCTGCGGCAAGTCGACCTTTCTGCGCTGCCTGAACCGGATGAACGACACCATCGATGTGTGCCGCGTCGAGGGGCTGATCTCGCTCGACGGCGAGGACATCTACGACAAGCGCGTCGACCCGGTGCAGTTGCGCGCCAAGGTGGGCATGGTGTTCCAGAAGCCGAACCCGTTCCCCAAGTCGATCTACGACAACGTGGCCTATGGCCCGCGCATCCACGGGCTTGCGAAGAACAAGGCCGAGCTCGACGAGATCGTCGAGAAGGCGCTGCGCCGCGGGGCCATCTGGAACGAGGTGAAGGATCGCCTGCACGCGCCGGGCACCGGCCTCTCGGGCGGTCAGCAGCAGCGCCTGTGCATCGCCCGCGCCGTCGCCACCGAGCCCGAAGTGCTGCTGATGGACGAGCCCTGCTCGGCGCTCGACCCGATCGCCACGGCGCAGGTCGAAGAGCTGATCGACGATCTTCGCGCCAGCTATTCGGTGGTCATCGTGACCCACTCGATGCAGCAGGCCGCCCGCGTCAGCCAGAAGACCGCGTTCTTCCATCTGGGCCATCTCGTCGAATACGGCGAGACCAGCCAGATCTTTACCAACCCCGTGGACTCGCGCACCGAGTCCTACATCACCGGACGGATCGGATAAGCCATGAGCGATCTCAAGCATCACATTGCCACCGCGTTCGACCGCGATCTCGAAGGCATCCAGGCGCAGATCCTCAAGATGGGCGGGCTTGTCGAGGCGGCGATCCATGACGCCGCCAAATCGCTCGAGACCCGCGACGAGGAACTGGCCGAGCAGGTCCGCAAGGGCGACAAGGCCATCGACGCGATGGAAGAGAGCCTCAACGAGGAAGCCGCCCGCGTCATCGCGCTGCGCCAGCCCACGGCCACCGACCTGCGCGTCGTGCTGTCGGTGATGCGCATGTCGGCCAACCTCGAGCGCATCGGCGATCTGTCCAAGAACATGGCCAAGCGCACCACGGTGCTCGCGCAGATGACGCAGATCAACGGATCGAGCACGGCGCTGCGCCGCATGGCGCGCGATGTCGAGCTGATGCTCAAGGACGCGCTCGATGCCTATATCAAGCGCGATGAGGCGCTGGCCCGCGACGTGATCGAGCGCGATGCCGATGTCGACCAGATGTACAACACGCTGTTCCGCGAATTCCTGACCTTCATGCTCGAAGACCCGCGCAACATCACCTCGTGCATGCACCTGCATTTCATCGCCAAGAACATCGAGCGCATGGGCGATCACGTGACGGCCATCGCCGAGCAGGTGATTTTCCTCGCCACCGGCGAGAAGCCCGAGGGCATCCGCATCAAGGAAGACCGCACCTCGAGCGATCCGGCGCTGAGCGCCGACCTGTAAGCGGAGAAAGACCATGTCGGCTGATCAGCCCACCGTTCTGGTTGTCGAGGACGAAGCCTCGCAGCGCGAGGTTCTGCGCTACAATCTCGAGGCCGAGGGCTTCCGCGTCGCCGCCGCCGGCAACGGCGAGGAAGCGCTCGTGATGATGGACGAGGAAGAGCCCGACGTGATCGTGCTCGACTGGATGCTACCGAACCTTTCGGGCATTGAAGTCTGCCGCCAGATCAAGACCCGGCCCGAGACACGGGGCGTTCCGGTCATCATGCTCTCGGCCCGGTCGGAAGAGATCGACCGGGTGCGCGGGCTCGAGACCGGCGCTGACGATTATGTGGTCAAGCCCTACAGCCTGCGCGAGCTGATGGCGCGGGTGAAGGCGCAGCTGCGGCGGGCGCGTCCGGCGGCGGCGGGACTGCGGCTGGAATATGCCGACATCATCCTCGACGCCGAGACCCACCGGGTGACCCGCGACGGGCAGGAGCTCAAGCTCGGCCCGACCGAGTTCCGGCTGCTCTCGACCTTCATGGAAAAGCCCGGCCGCGTCTGGTCGCGCGAGCAGCTGCTTGACCGGGTCTGGGGCCGCGACATCTATGTCGACACCCGCACCGTCGACGTCCATATCGGGCGGCTGCGCAAGGCGCTCGGCGTCAATGGCGGCGACGATCCGCTGCGCACGGTGCGCGGCGCGGGCTACGCGCTCGGCTGATCCCTCGGCATGACGGGCGGGCCTTGGCCCGCCTGTCGCAGTTCGGGTCAGCTCTTTTTCTTTTTCTTCTTCTTTTTCGAAGCCTTGTCGGCCTTGAGCGCCTTTGCCGCCTCGGCCTTTTTCTTCTGCTTCTTTACGACAGCCTTGTTCAGCTTGGCCTTTTTCGACGTCTTTGTGGTCTTGCCCTTGGACGCCTTCTTGTCCTTGCCGCCCTTGCCGGAGGCGGCCTTCTTCGGCTTGGCGTCCTTCTTGGACTTCTTCGCCTTGGCTTTGCCTTTGCCCTTCCCCTTGGCCTTGCCGCTGCCGGGCTCGAGCGTCTGCGTCGGTTCCGGCTCGGGCAAGGGATCGTTGACCGCAAGCGGGCTTTCCGGATCGGGCTCCGGCATCATCCGGGGCGCCTCGGCCGGGGCCTCGGGCTCTTCGAGCGTGTCGTCGCCGGGCGTGCCGGGGGCCGGGGCGGCCTCGGTCTCGGCGGAGCGCGGCGCAGGGGCCGGATCGGCCGCGTTGAGGCTCGCGGCGGCGGCGGCAATCAGGCTGCGCGCGCGGGCGAGCTGGGTGCGGGGCAGGTCGGTGAGGGTCTCCGGAGCGGCGGCGGCGAGCGCTTCCGCACTGTCGATGCCAAGCGCGCGGATTTGCGTGGCCATGGCCGGGCCGATGCCGCGGACGGAGGTCAGGTCTGTCAAAATCATCTCCTGATGGATATTGGGCGAATACATTGCCGAGGAAGGTGCGTCAGAAACCGCTGCCTTGTCCACAAGGTTCCGTCAGGGCTTGCGCCCGCCGCGTTCTGCCCTTATAGGCGCGCACACGAACCCCGCAGGCGGGGTCGGGCCTTTGGGGGAGACATCCCCACAGCGTCCACCGGTTGCCCCATTTCGGGTCAAGCCCCCGCCGAGGATATGAAACCGGAAAGGATATAGGACATGGCTCTTCCCGAGTTCTCCATGCGCCAGCTGCTTGAAGCCGGCGTCCACTTTGGCCACCAGACGCAGCGCTGGAACCCCCGCATGGGCGAGTTCATCTACGGTGCGCGCAACGGCATCCACATTCTCGACCTGACCCAGACCGTGCCGATGCTCGACGCGGCTCTGAACGTCATCCGTGACACCGTCGCCAAGGGCGGTCGGGTGCTCTTCGTCGGCACCAAGCGTCAGGCAGCCCAGCCGATCGCCGAAGCCGCAGAGAAGTGCGCCCAGTACTACATGAACCACCGCTGGCTCGGCGGCACGCTGACCAACTGGCAGACCGTTTCGCAGTCGATCAACCGCCTCAAGGCGATCGACGAGCAGATGGAAGCCGGCGCTGAAGGCCTCACCAAGAAAGAGCGCCTCGGCATGGAGCGCGAGCAGGCCAAACTGCAGGCGTCGCTCGGCGGCATCCGCGAAATGGGCGGCCTGCCGGAACTGCTTTTCGTCATCGACGTCAAGAAAGAGCAGCTCGCCATCGCCGAAGCCAAGAAGCTGGGCATCCCGGTTGTCGCCATCGTCGACACCAACTGCTCGCCCGAGGGTGTGGACTACATCATCCCCGGCAACGATGACGCCGCCCGCGCCATCTCGCTCTACTGCGACCTCGTCAGCCGCGCAGCCCTGGACGGCATGACCGGCCAGATGGAAGCCGCAGGCGTTGACCTCGGCGCGCTGGAAGACGCACCGGCAGAAGAGCTGCTGGCGGACGCCCAGCAGGGCTGATCCGCGCTGTCGCGAAAGCGTCACGCAAGCATGACATGAGCGGCAAGGCCCGGGGCAGGGCCTGCCGCACAAGACCATTCGAGAGGGAGCCAAGCACATGGCGATCACTGCTGCACAGGTGAAAGAACTGCGCGAGATGACCGGCGCAGGCATGATGGATGCCAAGAAGGCGCTGACCGAGACCGACGGCGACATGGAAGCCGCCATCGACTGGCTGCGCACCAAGGGCCTCGCCAAGGCCGCCAAGAAATCGGGCCGCACCGCTGCCGAGGGCCTCGTGGCCGTCGAAGTGAACGGGACCACCGGCGTCGCCGTCGAGGTGAACGCGGAAACCGACTTCGTTGCCAAGAACGCCGAGTTCCAGGGCATGGTGTCGGACATCGCCAAGGCCGCAACCGGCGTCGACAGCGTCGAAGCACTGGCGGATGCCGAGATCGGTGGCAAGAAGGTCTCCGAGGTCATCACCGACAAGATCGCCAAGATCGGCGAGAACATGACCCTGCGCCGCATGGCGAAGGTCGAGGGCGACGTGGTGTCGACCTACGTGCACAACGCAGCCGCTCCGGGCCTCGGCCAGATCGGCGTTCTGGTCGCGCTCAAGGGCGGTGACGACGCGTTCGGCAAGCAGGTCGCGATGCACATCGCAGCCGCCAACCCGGCCTCGCTGTCGGAAGCCGACCTCGACCCGGCCGTCGTCGCAAAAGAGCGTCAGGTTCAGATCGACATCGCCAAGGAATCCGGCAAGCCGGACGCCGTGATCGAGAAGATGATCGTCGGCCGCATGAAGAAGTTCCTCGCGGAAGTGACCCTGCTGGGCCAGCAGTTCGTCATCAACCCGGACCTGACCGTCGAGAAAGCCGCCGAAGAAGCCGGCGCCACCATCGTGGGCTTTGTCCGCATGCAGGTCGGCGAAGGCATCGAGAAAGAGAAAGAGGATTTCGCAGCCGAGGTTGCGAAGGCCGCGCAGGGCTAATCCCCGACGGCATCTTTCGAAGACCTGAAAAGACAGGAGCCGCCCTTGGGGCGGCTCCTTTTGGTTCCTGCGGTCGGCCCCCCAGCACGGTTGGGGATGAATCGGGGAGCCGGGCAGGGGCGCCGAGGGGACCCTTGCGAAAATTGCGCGAGTCCCTCCCGGCTCCGGTTTGCACCGGGAGAACGAAGAGCCCTCGAAATCGCGAGGGATAGGTCCTCATGTTCCATGGCCAAAGCCACCACTCACGGAACATCTTCACATTCGCAATTTACGTGTCGTCAGGGAAGTCCGGGAAACCTGACCCCTTCATATTTTCTCGAAATTTGCCAATCTCGCCTAGATAGATTTGAATTTATTAAAACTTGGGCGAAGCATTTCCAAATCTGGTGCAACATTTGCGGGCGCGACACTCATCCTAAAGTCGAATACGACTCGACTTGATCGTTCAGTTTTGGTTTGGTCCCGTGTTCAGATGTCGATGACGAACATCTGATTCTGAAACGCGGCCTTGGCCACCGCCTGAGCGGTGGTTTCCACGTTCAAAGCCTCGCGCGCGAGGCGCAGGTGCTTCTCGATGGTGGCCTGCGTAAGCCCCATGATCGCCGCGATATCCTGCATCGTCTTGCCATCGCCGACCCATTCCAGCGCCTCGCGCTGGCGCTTGGTGAGCGTCTGGTTCGGCGGGATATAGGGCAGGGTGAGGATTTTGAGATGCAGCAGGTTGTTCATCAGCATGATGTCTTCGCCGTGGCGCGCCCAGGTGGCGTCGACCTCGTGCTGCTGGAGGCCAGAGCGTGCGGTCAGCGCGATGGCGCCCTTGGCGCGGCTCGAGACCGACGTGAAGCTGACCGAATAGCCGGCCCGCACGTCCATGCTCAGGTTGAACTCGATGACCCGGCGCTCGGCCTCGGTCACGTTGCCCTGTGCCATCATCTCGCCGATCACGCTCCACGAGCACGCGCCTTCGTGCTCGAGCGCCCAGCGGACCATCGGGGCGTGGTGATAGAGCCCTTTGCCGACGAACACGTCGGTGTAATCGGTGCTGTGGTTGGTCAGCAGCACGAAATCGTTCGGATCGCCGAGCGAGGTCGTGGTGCGGTAGCGCGTGAACCCGTACATCAGCCGATCGAAGCCGTAGCCGGCCATGCCCTCGAGATGCATGGCCCAGAGCTCTTCGACGGTGCCGGCATTGGTCATCGCGATGAGCCGGCTGCGCAGGTCCGCGGGCAATGTCATGAGCGCGCGTCCAGGTGGCTCTTCATCGCGTCCATCGCCAGCGTGTAGCCGCGCGCGCCAAAGCCGCAGATCACGCCGACCGAAACCCGGGCGATGTAGCTCTTGTGGCGGAATTCCTCGCGGGCGTGGACATTCGACAGATGCAGTTCGATCGCCGGGATCTCGGCCGAGCTGATCGCGTCCATCAGGGCGACCGAGGTGTGGGTGTAGGCGCCGGCGTTGAGGATCAGCCCGTCGAGCCGGCCACGGGTGCCGTGAATGGCATCGATCAGAGCGCCTTCGTGGTTGCTCTGTTCGAACTCGACCTCGACGCCGATCTCGCTGGCGTGCGCCCGGCACATGGCCTCGACATCGGCCAGCGTGGTGCGGCCATAGACCTCGGGCTGGCGGGTGCCGAGCAGGTTCAGGTTGGGGCCGTTGAGAATGAGGAAGCCGGGCATCGTGTAAGACCTTCGCGAAAGTGAATGCAGTGTTCGTCGGAAACGCACGCTTGTCCATTAGCGCAATTACCGACGCGGAGGTGCAACGTTTGCCGCCGTCTCGCAAGCCTGTTTGCGATCTACTTGCGATCTACGGGCCGAAGGATCGGTCGCAGGGCGGCGCCAAGGCCCGGTTTTGCGGGGGCTTCGGCCTGTCTCAGGCCGGCCTGGCATCTCATTTAATAACATAATACTGATTACAGGATTTCTGAGAGTGCGCAGGTGGATTCACATCCGAAGTGCAAATTCTG
>NZ_JBYNAH010000197.1:0-9982 GCF_059781815.1 Salipiger sp.
TTCGCGCGTCATCTGGTTGAAGTATCGGCCCAGCTGGGCAATCTCGTCATCGCCCTCTTCCTCCAGAACCTGCACATTCAGGTTGCCGCCGCCAACCCGCTGGGCGGCTACGGTCAGGCGGGCCCCCGGACGCGACAGCCGCTCGGCAAAACACATGCCCAGCCACATTGCCGCCAGGATCATGATCAGGGCAAAGCCCAGGTACAACAGGCCGAACTCAAACAGCACCCGGCCCCGGTCGCTTTCCAGCTGCTGGTACAGATGCGCGGTTTCCTGGGTATCATCGAGCAGGTTCAACAGCTCGCCGTCGACCTCCCGGCTGATGTACAGGAAGCGGTCGACAAAGGCCTCCAGCCGCACGATGGCCCGGAATTCGTTGTTGTCCCAATCCTGGATGATCTTCATCCCGTCGATCGAGGCATCAGTGATGTCCTGGCTGTCGGGATGTTCAAAATCAAATTCATAAGACCGCTCGCCGCGGGCCCGGATTTCGCCGCTGCCGTCGATCACATAGGCTTCGCGCAGGCCGCGTTGCACCTGCCCCTGTCCCTGCGCGAGGATCTGGCGGATGTCGCCATCGTCGAAGGCGAAATTCGCCCGCCGGGCGCTGTCGACGAAACGCGCCAGCGCCTCGACATCCTCGGTCAGGCCGCGGCGCTGCTCTTCCTCATAGGCCTCGGCGGCGGCAAGCGACGCGCCGACCACGTTCTGCACCCGGCTCGAAAACCACGTCTCGAGACCGATATTGATGGTGAGCACGGCAAACACCGCGACCGTGACCGTGGGCAGCAGCGCCATCAGCGCGAACACCCCGGTGAGGCGCAGGTGCAGGCGCGAGCCGGCAGATTGCGCCCGCCGGTCGGAGATCATCCGGGCAACGCGGGCCAGAACCAGCGTCGCCAGGAGCAGCACATAGACCAGATCGGCCAGCAGAACGAGACTGAGGCTCAGCTCGGTGCCCCGACCGATGTCGAGCGGACCGAGCGCGACAAAGGTCAGCAGCGCGAGGACCGGCCCAAGAAGCACCAGCCCTAGCGTCGCGACGTTTTGCACCATGCGCTGGCGCCGCAGACGGGCCAGCTTTGACCACGTCGCGCTGCGCGAGACAGATTTCCGTGCCCGGATGGCCACAGGCCGACCTCATCCTGATGTGCTGCTCGATGCAGCGAACCGCCATATCTTGTGGCTTCTTCGCCAGCTTCGAGAAAACGAAGCAGCGCGGCCACATCTATGTGGCTCTTTTACATCAGTTTGCGGCGGCGTGTCACGCGAATATCGAGGTCGGTGATCTTCTTTCGCAGCGTATTGCGGTTGATTCCCAAAAGATCGGCACATTTCGCCTGATTGCCGCCCGTCGCCTCGAGCGCGATCTCGATCAGCGGCGCCTCGACCTCCTTCAGGATGCGCGCATAAAGCCCCGGCGGCGGCAGCATGTTGCCGTGCAGGTCGAAATAGCGGCGCAGGTGGCGGGCCACCGAGGTGCCAAGCTTCTCGGCGTCGCCGCCGCGCAGGATCGGACCGGTATCGGGCTGGTTGCCCAGCACCGCCTCGACCTCGGGGCGGCTGATCTCCTCGGCGCGGCTGGTCAGGCTCAGGCGGCGCACCGAGTTCTCGAGCTGGCGCACGTTGCCCGGCCAGCTATAGGCGCGGAAGAGCTCGGAGGCATCGGCCGAGAGCCAGCGCTTGGGCGCGCCCTCGCGCTCGGCCCGGGCAAGGAAGTGATCGGTGAGCAGCGCGATGTCCTCGACCCGCTCGCGCAGGCTCGGCACGTTGATCGTCGCACCCGAGAGGCGATAGTAGAGATCCTGGCGCACATGGCCCTCTTCCATCGCCTGCGCCAGATCGCCCTGCGAGGTCGCCATGAAGCGCGGCACGTGCTCGCCGGGGATGTCCATCATCCGCACCACGCGGGCCTGGATCTCGTCGGGGATGTCGGTGATCTCGTCGATCAAGAGCGTGCCGCCCTTGACCCGCGCCAGCACCCGCGCCGGGCCCTCGAGATCCGAGAGATCAGCCCCGGTCACGGTGACGAAGGGCAGCGTGCGGCGGTCGGAGAAATCGTGGATCGCGCGCGCGATCAGCGACTTGCCGGTGCCGCTCTCGCCCGAGATCAGGACCGGCAGATCGGTGTTCATCACCCGCGCCACGAGGCGATAAAGCGCCTGCATCGCCGGGGTCTTGCCGACCAGCGGCAGCTCGTCGGGGCCATCGGCGCCGATCGTCGCGACCTCTTCGCGCTTGGGCGTGCGGTTGCGGTTGTCGAGCGCCTTGGCGGTGCGCTTCATCAGGTCCGGCAGGTCGAAGGGCTTGGGCAGGTAATCATAAGCCTCGGCCTCGGCCGCCTGGATCGCGGTCATGATGGTGTTCTGCGCCGAGATCACGATCACCGGCAGCTCGGGCCGGTCCTGGTGGATCTTGGGCAACATCTCGAGCCCGTTGCCATCGGGCATGACCACGTCCGAGATCACCACGTCGCCCTTGCCCTCTCCGACCCAGCGCATCAGCGTGGTCAGCGACGAGGTCGCATGCACCTTGCAGCCGGCGCGGGTCAGGGCCTGGGTCAGGACCGTGCGGATGGTGCGGTCGTCATCAGCAACAAGAACGGTGCCGTCCATTAGCTCTTCTCCTCTGTCTCGCGCGGGGCGCGCGGAAGCGAAATGCGGAAGACCGTGCGGCCGGGGACGGAGTCCACCGAGATCCAGCCGTCATGGTCGGATATGATCTTCGAGACCAGCGCGAGGCCGAGGCCGGTGCCGTTCTCCTTGCCCGAGACGAACGGGTCGAACACGTCGCCCTTGATGTCGTCCGGCAGGCCGGGGCCGTCGTCGATCACCTCGACCTGCAGGGGCAGTTTCTGCGTCGTGCCATCGGCCCGGCGCATGCGGAAGGAATGCTCGTAGAAGGTGCGCAGGCGGATGGTGCCGCCGGCCTTCTGATCCGCCGCCTCGGCCGAGTTCTTCAGCAGGTTCAGGACCACCTGCAAAAGCTGGTCGGGATCGCCGTAGGCGAGCGGCAGCGAGGGGTCGTATTCCTCGATGAACTTCATATGCGCCCCGGCGCCAAGCTGGGTCGAGCGCCGCGCCCGGTCGAGCACGTCGTGGATGTTGACCGCCTTCTTCTCGGGCGCCGAGAGGTTGCCGAACTGCTCGACCTGCTCGAGCAGCTTCACGATGCGGCGGGTCTCGGCGACGATCAGGTCGGTGAGCTCGAGATCGTCCTTGCTGAGGCTCATGCTCAGGAGCTGTGCCGCCCCCGCAATGCCCGCCAGCGGGTTCTTGATCTCGTGCGCCAGCATCTCGGCCATGCCGATGGCCGACTTGGCCGCCGATTTCACCGAGTGGCTCTGGGTCATCCGACCGGCCAGCTCGCGCGGCGAGATCAGCATGATGAACCAGCCGGGATGGCTTTGCACCGGCGCGATCTGCAGGTTGCAGACCAGCGGCGGGCGCGAGCCGGTGCCGACATCGACATCGTTCACGAAGAGCGGCGTGCCGTTCTCGCGCGCCCGGGCGAGGCTTTCCTCGAGCGGCGCGTCAACCGCGAGGCGATCCCAGATCGGCTGGCCGATCAGCCACTTGGCCGAGTTGTTCATGAAGCCTTCGGCGGCCGGGTTCATGTCTGCGATGCGCTCTTCAGCGTCCAGAAGGATCGCCGGGATCGGCAGGGAGGACCAGAGCTGGCCTTGGATCTCGGTGTTCATGCGGCCTCCTCGAGGGCCTCTTCAAGCGCCGGCTTGAGCGCCGCGCGCACCCGGGCGGGATCGCGCTCGGTCAGCACGGCCCGGCGCATCGCGGCGTCGGTGCCGGCGGCGTCCATGTACCAGCCCAGATGCTTGCGCGCGCAGCGCACGCCAAGATCGGGGCCATAAAACTCGATCATCCGGTCGTAATGCTCGCGCACCAGATCGGTCAGCGCCGCGCCCTCAGGGATCCGGGGCTTAGGCGCGCCGTAAAGCGCGTGGGCGATCTCGGCCAGCCGCCACGGCGCGCCCTGCGCCCCGCGCCCGACCATCACGCCATCGGCGCCGGAGAGCCGTAGCGCCTCGCGGGCGCTTGCCGCGTCGGTGATGTCGCCATTGGCAACCAGCGGCACGCTCACCGCCTCCTTCACCTCGCGGATCGCCGCCCAGTCGGCGCGGCCCTTGTAGAACTGACAGCGGGTGCGGCCGTGAATCACGATCATCCGGATGCCCGCCGCCTCGGCCCGCGCCGCCAGCTGCGCGGCATTGCGGCTGCCGTCGTCCCAACCCAGACGCGTCTTGAGCGTCACCGGCAGGTCGACCGCCGCGACCACCGCCTCGATCAACCTTAGCGCGTGGTCCGGATCGCGCATCAACGCAGACCCCGAATAGCCCCCGGTGACCTTCTTGGCCGGGCATCCCATGTTGATGTCGATGACCCGCGCGCCCATGTCTGCGACCATGCGCGCGGCCTCGGCCATCGGCTCGGGTGCGCGGCCAGCGATCTGCACCGAAGTGTTCTCGATCGCCGCGCCAAGCTCGGCCTTTTCGCGGGTGCCGGGGCGCGCGGTGAGGAACTCGCCGGAGGCGATCATTTCCGACACCACAAGCCCCGCCCCCCATCGCGAAACGAGGGTGCGGAAGGGCAAGTCGGTGATTCCCGCCAGCGGAGCCAGCAGGACAGGGGGAGTGATCAACCTGTCTCCGAGGAGGATACTCAAGCGCCTATTCCTTGTGCAGATGCTTGGGAGGTAACCTGTGCGCGCGCCACATTCAATTGCCCAAAGGGGTTAACGCCCCATCTTGCCGCAGTTTGCCTAATTTTTAACCGCGAACCCACGGCGCATTGCGCAGCGCCGGGGCAGCGCCTAGAGAGGGCGCCGGGAAGGACCAATGCCATGACAACCGCCGCCATCATCGTCGCTGCCGGTCGCGGCACCCGGGCCGGGGGCGCGCTGCCCAAGCAATGGCGCGACATCGCCGGGGCGCCGGTGGCGCTGTGGACGCTGCGCGCCTTCGCCCACCTGCCCCGCCTCGTTCTGGTGATTCACCCCGATGACCGCCCCCGCGCCGAGGCGCTCTGCGCCGGCCTGCCGGTCACGCTCGTGCACGGCGCCGCAGACCGCGCGGGCTCGGTCCGCGCGGGGCTCGAGGCGCTGGCCGACGATCCACCGGAACGGGCGCTCATTCACGATGTCGCGCGCCCCTGCGTCTCTCGAAATCTGTTAGACGCGGTGATCGCCGCGCTCGACACCGCGCCGGGCGCCGCGCCGGCGCTGGCGGTCACCGATGCGCTCTGGACCGGCGCTGACGATCGCGTCACCGGCACCCGCGACCGCAGCGGGCTCTACCGTGCCCAGACCCCGCAGGGCTTCCGCTATGACGCCATCGTGGCGGCCCACGCCGCGCATCCCGGAGGCGCGGCGGACGATGTCGAGGTCGCCCGCGCCGCCGGGCTGGACGTCGCCATCGTTCCGGGCGAGGAACGCAATCTCAAGATCACCGGCCCGGAGGATTTCGCCCGCGCCGAGGCACTGCTGAAGGAGAAGGATCGAATGGATATCCGGCTGGGCAACGGCTATGACGTGCACCGCTTCGGCGAGGGCGACCACGTCGTGCTTTGCGGCATCAAGGTGCCGCACGGGCGCGGCCTGCAGGGCCATTCCGACGCCGATGTTGGCATGCACGCGGTCACCGACGCGCTATACGGCGCCATGGCCGAGGGCGATATCGGCCGCCACTTCCCGCCGAGCGATCCGCAGTGGAAGGGAGCGGCGAGCGAAATCTTCCTGCGCCACGCCGTCGAGCTTGCCCGCTCCAAGGGCTTCACCATCTCAAATATCGACCTCACGCTGGTCTGCGAACGCCCCAAGATCGGCCCCCATGCGCCCGAGATGACCGCCGAGATGTGCCGCATCTTGGGCATGGAGCCCGACCGGGTCTCGATCAAGGCCACCACCTCCGAGCGGCTCGGCTTTACGGGGCGCGAAGAGGGCATCGCCGCCATTGCAACTGCCACGCTGGTGAAACCATGAAAGCCATCGCCTCCTTCTTCTATGTCGGCTTCCTGAAGCCCGCCCCGGGCACCTGGGGCTCGCTCGCCGCCCTGCCCGTCGCCTATGTGCTGCTGGTCGCCGGCGGCTTCTGGCTGCTCGCCGCCGCCACCGTCGCGGCCTTCGTCCTTGGCCTTGTTGCCACCGAGCGCATGACCACCAACGCCGCCGACCACGATCCCTCGTGGATCGTCATCGACGAGGTGGTCGGCCAGTGGATCGCGCTCTTCCCCGTGGGCTATGGCGCGATGATGATGTCGGTCGATGTCTGGCGGCTCTGGCCGGGCTGGGTCTCGGCCTTCGTGTTCTTCCGCCTGTTCGACATCTGGAAGCCGTGGCTGGTGGGCAAAGCCGACCGCCGGGGCGACGCGATGGGCGTCATGCTCGACGACGTGATCGCCGGCGTGTTTTCTGCTATCGTCAGCATCGCGCTTGCCGCGCTTGCCCACGGAGTCTTGATGTGACCGAAGTCCTTGCCCGCGAAATCCTGATGCTGGCCCGCGAACGCGGCGCCACGATCACCACCGCCGAAAGCTGCACCGGCGGCAAGGTCTCGGCGGCGATCACCGATGTCGCTGGCTCGTCGGACATCTTCCACCGCGGCTTCGTCACCTACTCCAACGCCGCCAAGCAGGACATGCTCGGCGTGCGCGGCGAGACGCTGACGCTGCATGGCGCGGTCTCGGAAGACGTGGTGCGCGAGATGGCCGAAGGCGCCCGCGCGGCGGCAGAGGCGGATTTCGCCGTGGCGATCTCGGGCGTCGCGGGCCCAGGCGGCTCGGATCTCAAACCCGAGGGCATGGTCTGCTTCGCGCTGGCCAGCGCCACCGACACCATCACCGAAACGATCCAGTTCGGGGCGCTCGGGCGGGGAAACGTCCGCGAGGCGGCGGCCCATCACGCCCTCGAGCTTTTGCAGAGCGCGCTCAGCGAAGACTGAGCCGCCTCAGGCTTTCGCGCCGTAAAGCTCCGCCGCGCGGCGCTCGAAGGCCCGCACGATGCGTTGCATCGCCTCGTAGAAGAACATCCCCGCCGCGCCCTGCAGGATGCGGTTCTTGAACTCGAAATCGACGAAGAAGTGCACGTCGACGCCACCGTCCGGCTTGTCCTCGAATTCCCACTTGGAAATCATGTGCTTGAACGGGCCGTCGAGGTATTCCGTATCGATCTTCTTCTGCTCTGGATAGAGCGTCACGCGGCTGCCGAAGCGCTCGCGGAAGACCTTGAACGAGATCACCAGGTCCGCCAGCATCACCGTGTGATCGCCCTTGTCCTCGGTCGAACGGATGCGCGCCGCGGCGGTCCAGGGCAGGAACTCGGGATAGCTGCCGACATCGGCCACCAGATCATACATCTGTTGCGCGCTATACGGCAGGTGCTTGGTCTCGGAATGGGTCGGCATGACGGTCTTTCTAGCGTCCCTTTATCGCGTGACAATGGTCGGGGGTTTCTTCATATGCTGTGGCCGTCTTTGCAAGGGGAATGCCATGACTGAGCGGCCATATGTCGTAGACGAGATGATCTCGGCCAAGACCATCGCCGCGCGGATCGAGGAGCTTGCGCGCGAGATCGGGCGCGAGTACCGCGATACCGACAAGCTGGTGGTGGTCGGCCTGCTGCGCGGCAGCTTCGTGTTCATCGCCGATCTGGTGCGCGAGATCGACCTGCCGGTCGAGGTCGATTTCCTCGAGGCCTCCTCCTATGGCAACGCCATGCACTCGAGCCGCGAGGTGCGCATCCTCAAGGACCTGCGCTCGCCGATCGAGGGCCGCGACGTGCTGGTGGTGGAAGACATCGTCGACACCGGTTTCACGCTGCACCACGTGCTGAAGCTGCTGGGCTCGCGCGAGCCGCGCAAACTGCGCACCATCGCCCTGCTCGACAAGCCCGCGCGGCGCGAGGTGGCGCTCAAGGCCGACTGGACAGGCTTCGAGATTCCCGACGAGTTTGTCGTGGGTTACGGCATCGACTTCGCGCAGAGGAACCGCAACCTGCCGTTCATCGGCAAGGTTCGCTTCCCGGAGGAGTGAGATGAACCCGCACTGGTTCTTGCGCATGGCGCGCTGGGTCCGGAACCCGCCATCGGCGGGCCGGGTCAAGCTGGTTCTGGGCGTGGTGGCGGTCTGCCTCGCGCTCTACGCCGTCGAGCGCTGGATCGGCTGGCCGGATGCGCTCACCGCAGAGCGCTTGCGCGTGCCGATGCGGGTGAGCCCCTGAGCCATCGCCGATCACGGTTTGGCGAGCCGCATGTCGCAAGACCTATAGGGGACGTGTCGGACGGCGCCGCGCAGTGCGCGAAGAGCGCACCTCAAGCAATTGATTTATTGTGATTAATAGGGTTATGGAAAACGCTTCCGGGACTCTTTCCGGAGTATGACACCTGAACCGGCGATGAACTCCAAGGTTGTCACAGCGCCGCCGAGCAGAGAGGCTAAGTTTGCCGAGGTCCGGTTGCCGGCCTAGCTTTACGGCACCCATAGGTAGAAAAAGATCACCCACAGGGAGTTTTCGATGACCCGCCTTCTGACCACCGCCGCCGCCCTGTCGCTTTGCCTCTCCGGCACCGCGATGGCGCAGGATTACGCTGGCCACCTGAAAGCCCGTCAGGGCCAGTTCCGCATCCTCGCAATCAATCTCGGCACGCTGGGCGACATGGCCCAGGGCAAGACCGAGTACGACGCCGAGGCCGCGCAGGCCGCCGCCGACTCGCTGGTCGCGGTGTCAATGATCCACCAGCAGCCGCTCTGGCCCGAGGGCTCCTCCGAGATGGATATCGACGGAACCCGCGCCAAGGCCGAGATCTGGGACGACTGGGAGGATTTCGCCTCCAAGTGGTCGGCGCTCGGCGAGGCGGCCACGGCGATGCAAACCGCTGCCGGCAGCGGTGCCGAGGCCATCGGCCCGGCGATGGGCGGTCTGGGCGGCGCCTGCAAGGCCTGCCACGACAGCTACCGCGCGCCGCAGAACTGATCGATGCGCAGAGCGATCGGGATCGTGGTCCTGGCGGCGCTCGCCGCCGCCGGGGCTGGATGGGTGCTGACCGCGCCAAAGCGGCTGCCCGAGGCGCGCTTTGCCGGAATGACCGGCGACCCCGGGAACGGCGAACGGGTCTTCACCGCCGCCGGCTGCGCCTCCTGTCACCACGCCCCCGATGCCTCCGGCGACGACAAGCTGGTGCTGTCAGGCGGCCAGCGCTTCGCCTCGGAGTTCGGCACCTTCGTGGCGCCCAACATCTCGCCCGACCCCGCGCAGGGCATCGGCGACTGGGGCCTCGCGGACTTCGCCAACGCGGTGATGCGCGGCGTCTCGCCTTCGGGCCGACACCTCTACCCGGCTTTCCCCTATACTGCGTATGCTCATATGCGCGACGCGGACGTGGTGGACCTCTGGGCCTACCTGCTCACCCTGCCCGCCTCGGACACGCCCAGCCAGCCTCACGAGGTCGGCTTCCCCTTCAACATCCGCCGCGGCGTCGGCGCATGGAAGCGGCCCTACATGACCGATGACTGGGTGATGAGCGACGTGCCCGACGCCCAGGTCGAGCGCGGCCGCTATCTCGTCGAGGCGCTGGCCCATTGCGGCGAATGCCATACGCCCCGCGACGGGCTCGGCGGGCTCGACACCTCCGCCTGGCTCACCGGCGCGCCCAATCCCAGCGGCAAGGGCACGATCCCCGGCCTGACCCCGGACGCGCTCGACTGGGACGCGGGGTCCATCGCCTATTATCTCGAAAGCGGCTTCACCCCGGACTACGACAGCGCCGGTGGCCACATGGTGGCGGTGGTGGAGAATTTCGCAAAACTGGATCCGACCGACCGCGAAGCCGTCGCCGCCTATCTCAAGGCGCTGCCCCCCGGCGGCGTAATGGACTAAGCGTTCCGCGGCAATCCCGGGACAAGCCCCCGGCCGCAAAGACCGGCCTGCCTCCGGCGGGAGTATTTTTGACGAAGAGAAGACAGGGGCGCAGCGC
>NZ_JBYNAH010000198.1:0-9601 GCF_059781815.1 Salipiger sp.
CAGCCCCGCATCATGACGCTGACCCAGTCGACCTATGACGGGGTGCTCTACAACACCGAAGAGATCAAGAGCCTGCTCGACGGCTGGATCGAGAACCTGCATTTCGACGAGGCCTGGCTGCCGCACGCGGCCTTCCACCCGTTCTACGGCACCTATCACGCCATGGGCCGCAAGCGCGGGCGCACCGAGAAATCGGTGACCTACGCCACCCAGTCGGTGCACAAGCTCTTGGCCGGCATCAGCCAAGCCAGCCACGTGCTGGTGCAGGATTCCCAGACCACCAAGCTCGACCGGCATCTCTTCAACGAGAGCTACCTGATGCACACCTCGACGAGCCCGCAATATTCGATCATCGCCAGCTGCGATGTGGCGGCGGCGATGATGGAGCCGCCGGGCGGCACCGCGCTGGTGGAAGAGAGCCTCGACGAGGCGCTCGATTTCCGCCGCGCCATGCGGAAGGTCGACGAGGAATACGGCGACGAGGAGTGGTGGTTCAAGGTCTGGGGGCCGGACGAGCTTTCGGAGGAAGGGATCGGGCGGACCCGCGACTGGGTGCTGAAGAAGACCGATGCCGAGGGCGTCGAGACCGGCGGCGGCGACAGCTGGCACGGCTTTGGCGACATGGCGCCGGGCTTCAACATGCTCGACCCGATCAAGGCGACGATCATCACCCCGGGCCTCGATATCGACGGCAATTTCGGCGACACCGGCATCCCGGCCTCGATCGTGTCGAAATACCTCACCGAGCATGGCGTGGTGGTCGAGAAAACGGGTCTCTACAGCTTCTTCATCATGTTCACCATCGGCATCACCAAGGGCCGGTGGAACACGCTTCTGGCGGCGCTGCAGCAGTTCAAGGACGATTACGACAAGAACCAGCCGCTGTGGCGGGTGATGCCGGAATTCTGCGCCAAGCAGCCGCGCTACGAGAAGATGGGGCTGCGCGATCTGAGCCAGCACGTGCACGCGCTCTATGCCAAGTATGACGTGGCGCGGCTTTCGACCGAGATCTATCTCAGCGATCACCGCCCGGCGATGACGCCGTCCGAGGCGTTCTCGCATATCGCGCGGCGCAAGACCGATCGGGTGGGGATAGACGATCTCGTGGGGCGGATCACCACCAGCCTCGTGACACCTTACCCGCCGGGCATTCCGCTGCTGATCCCGGGCGAAGTGTTCAATTCCAAGATCGTCGACTACCTGCGCTTCAACCGCGAGTTTGCCCGCGAATGCCCGGGCTTCGAGACCGATATTCACGGTCTCGTGGCGGAGCTGGGCGAGGATGGTCAGACACATTACTTCGCCGATTGCGTCGCCGAGTGAGCGGGGCGGCCCAAGATTTTTCGTACGAAAAATCTTGGGCGTGAGATGATCGGGCCGTGTCTTTGCCTTCCTTGACCGCGCCTTGGCCCTGCCGGGGCGCGTTTTGCGTGCCAACGCGGCTTTCGCGAACATGAGGCGTGACCCGGAGCGATATCCCGTGCCATCCTGAGACGGAAGGGGCCGCCGGAGGAGGGCCGCTCGGGGTAGGGGAGCATCGTATGGGACAGCCGCTGAGTTCGATCACCATCGTGGGAGGAGGCACAGCCGGGTGGCTGGCAGCGGTCTATCTCAGGCGCGCATGCTCCGAGCGGATCCGTATCACGCTGATCGAATCCCCGAACATCCCGACCGTGGGGGTGGGCGAGGCGACGGTGCCGCAGATGCCCTTCACGCTGCGCCAGATCGGGCTCGAAGAGCGCACCTTCTTTCGCCGCTGCGACGCCACCTTCAAGACCGGGGTGATGTTCCGGAACTGGAACACCGACCGCAGCGGCAAGCTCGTCTCCTACCTCAACCCGTTTTCGAACGCGCCGTCGCTCGACGGGGTGAGCATCGGCAACCATTTCCATGCCTTCGGCGCCGGTAAGCGCGATTATGTCAGCTGCTATTCGCCCTATGCCCACATTGCGAAGGCCTTCAAGGCACCGTTTTCCTTCAAGGATCCCAAGGCGGATCCGATGCCGAAGCCGTCTTACGCCTATCATCTCAACGCCGTCGCCTTCGCAAAGCTGCTCGCAGAGGTCGGGGCGGAGCGCGGCATCGAGCATATCCTCGACGATGTCGATGACGTCGAACTCGACGAGCGGGGCTATGTCGCGGCGCTGCAGCTGCGCGAGCGCGGGCGCCATCCGGTGGAGCTGGTGATCGACTGCACCGGCTTTCGCGGCCGGATCATCCGCGAGGCGCTGGACGAGCCGTTCGAGGATTACAGCGCCTATCTCGGCAACGACCGCGCCATGGCGCTGCAGATCCCGCACAAGGACCCCGCCAAGCTGCCGCCCTTCACCAGCTCCACCGCGCTCGGGGCAGGGTGGTCGTGGAGCGTGCCGCTCTTCAACCGGGTGGGCACGGGCTACGTGTTCTCTTCGGCGCACCGCACCGACGACGAGGCGCGGGACGAGTTCCTCGCCCATCTCGGCGATGCCGCGCCGCCCGGCTCCGAGCCGCGGGTGATCCCTATGCGCATCGGGCGCTCGCGCCGGGCCTGGGTGAAGAACTGTATCGCCATGGGCCTGTCGGGCGGCTTCATAGAGCCGTTGGAATCCACGGCGATCCACATGATCGACCAGAGCATCCGGATGCTGCTCTTCAACATGCCGAGCACCGATTACGAGGCGCCGGTTCGGCGGCGCTTCAACCGCCTCACCGATGATCTCTACAACGAGGTGCGGGATTTCATCTGCCTGCATTACCGGATGGGCAACCGCGAGGACAGCGCTTACTGGATCGACGCCCGCACGCAGCTCAAGATCACCGACCGCCTGGCGGAGAACCTCGATCTCTGGCAATACCAGCTGCCAACACAGCACGACCTTGAGAGCTCCCAGCTCTTCACCCACGACACCTATCAGACCGTGCTCTTCGGCAAGCGCTGCTACGAGAATGGCTATGGTGCCGAGCGGCTGAACACGCCGCGCGACGTGAGGGCGAGTTCGTGGAAGGCCTACCTGCGGGATGCCGAGATCCGCTTTGCGAGGATCGTGGACTACAAGGGCGACCACCGGCGCATTCTGATGGCGCTCCGGGGGGAACTGGAGCCCGGCAAGGCCGGCAAGAAACCCGCCGTCGCGGCGCCCAGGACGGAGTCCTGTTTCAAGGAAACGCCGGTCCTGTTCTGAACGCTGGGGAGGGCCAAGATTTTTCGTACGAAAAATCTTGGCGCCTGGCAGCGGTTCAGCCGGATTTGTGCCGGGATGCGACGTGGTGCCGGTCGTCCAGTGTCGAGAGCAGGATGGCAACGACGATGCCGACGCTGGCGCCGAGCAGCGTGTCGAGCACCCGTTCGGGCGCCATCTCGGCCCCGGACATGGCGGGCGCGGCGAGGTGGCTCATCAGCAGCGCCATCGGCGTGACGAAGATCTGCCCCAGCCCATAATTCGAACCGATCACCAGCTCGGTGGCAAATTGCAGCACGAAGAGCAGCGCGATGATGGTCCAGACCGAGGGATCCTGCACCAGGATCAGCCAGGCCAGCGTCGCGCCGATCACCGCACCGGCCATGCGTTGCAATGCGCGGTGCATGTTGATGTGCAGGAATGGCCCCTGCAGCACCGCGAGCGCGCCCATGGCGGCCCAGACCGGGTGATCGGCCCCGAAGGCGTGGCTGATCAGCAGCGCGATCAGCGCGCCCAGCACGATGCGCACCGAGGCAGTGAGCCGGTGTCCAAGCGGGCGGGTGGTTTCGCTGGGAAAGCGGCGGGTTTCGTCGGGCAGGTGGCGCAGCCATTCGGTGAGCCCGCAGATCGCCCAGGCCAGCAGCGCCACCGTGGCGGTGGCCGCGCCCCGCGCCAGCACCTCCTGGCTTGATGCGACCGGCGACAGGGCGGCGCCGGCGGCGAAGACGAAGATCAGCGCGCCCGGCGGGCCGAAGCGTCCGGTCACGGTGATGAAGAAATAGACCCCGCAGGCCAGCGCCAACAGGCCGAGCTCGAGCAGCGGCGGCAGGCCGAGCCAGCTTGCCGCCGACATGACCAGCACCGCCGAGACCTGGCAGAGCGCTGCCATCAGGACGATACGGCTGCGCCTTTTGCGCGGCTCGAAGCGACCAAAGAGCGCGACGAGCGCGCCAAGCGCGGCAAAGCCGATCAGGTCGGCATAGGGCGACAGGTGGAAGAGAGGCAGGGCGATGGCCACGGCAAGCGCGGCCTGAAACCCGGCGAGGCACGAGTTCCGCAGCGACGGCTGCGGCGCGACGCTGAGGCTGCCGCGCAGCGCCTCGGCGCCCAGCAGGTTGCGGGCCACGTCGATCCGGCGGGCGGGGCGGGCGAGCGAGGGGTCGGTCGCGCTCATGTGTCGGTCTCCTGTCTGCCGCCCGTCTGCAGGGCGTCGAGCCGCGCCTCAATGCGGGCGAACTGTGCCAGCATGGTCTCGATCTCGGCATCGCTGAGATCGGCAAGCAACACTTCCTCGGCGCGGGCGAGCTCCGCGCGGATCTCTGCGACCCGTTGCGTTCCGGCGGCGGTGAGGTGGATCAGGCGGGCGCGGCCGTCATTGGGGTCGGGGCGGCGCTCGATCAGCCCGTCGCGGGCGTGAATGTCGAGTACCCGCACGAGGCTCGAGCTGTCGACCCCGACGAGCGCCGCCAGCGCCTTCTGGGGAATGCCGCCGCCGGTCTCGGCGAGGTGAACGAGCGGCACCCAGGTGGCATCGGTCAGGCCGTTGCGGGCGAGATGGGCGTCGAGCGCGCGGCGCCAGCGCCGGGCGAGCAGCGAGAAGCGGATCCCGAGCCGGTAGCGAGGGGAGGAGGGCGGCGTAGTCATCCGCACGATCTAGCACATTTAAATTGAGTTGCAATTCAATCTTGTTTGGGTGGGCGCAACTTTTCCGAAGCTGCGGTCAGGTGCGCCTCTCGCTTGGCGTGATACACTGCGGAGTGGCGTCTCGGAGCAGCCCGTGAGCGCGGCTCGATCGAAAATCTGAACAGCGATTCCGTTTGCAAGGGCAGGGGCTTCTGCCTATCGTTCTAGGCCAGCCATGCCGTCGCGTGGCGGCATTGGTCTGGCACCGGACCGAACTCTGGAGAACTTGTTGCTACGCCGTCAGTCTCCGAACTTTGACAAGAATTCCTTCCTCTCCGGGCCAAGCGAGATGGCCCGCCGCATACGCGAGTTCGACTGGTCGCAGCACCCGCTCGGCCCGTCCGAAGACTGGTCTGCGGCGCTACGCTCGGCGCTGAGCATTGCGCTGAACTCGGCCTTCCCGACCTGCATCTACTGGGGCCCCGAGTTACGCCTGCTTTACAATGACAGCTGGTCGCACATTCCCGGCCCGCGCCATCCCGCCTGTCTCGGGCAGCCGGCGGCGGAGGTCTGGTCGGATATCTGGCACATCATCGAGCCGCAATTCACTCAGGCGATCAGCACCGGCGAGGGGGTCTATTTCCGCGATCAGATGCTGCCGATGCGCCGCTTCGGGGTCGAGGAAGAGACCTACTGGACCTATAATTTCACCCCGATCCGCGACGACGACGGTTCCATCGGCGGTGTCTTCAACTCGGGCAACGAGACCACGCGGCAGGTGCTGCAGCAGCAGAACACCGGCTTCCTGCTCGAACTCAGCGACGTGTTCCGCAACGTGACCGACCTTGCCGAGCTGCGACGGCGTTCGATCGCCATGCTGGGGGAACATCTCGGTGTCGACCGCGTCGGCATCCGCGAGCGGGTGCAGGACGGGCTCCGGGCCAAGCTGCCGGTGATCGAGCAATGGGCGGCGGAGGGCATTGCGCCGGTGCCGTCCGGTGTCGCGCGTGCGCCGATCCTCGATACGGCTTGGCAACAGTTGCTCGATGGTCGGGTGATGCGGCTCGACGGGACCGATCCGACGCGCGCCGCCATCGACCGGACGGTGCTCGACACGCTCGGCTGCGAGGCCGCGCTTGCGGTGCCGTGGGTCGAGGACGGCCGCACCGAGGCGATTCTCTTCGTGCATTCCTGCACCGCGCGCCACTGGACCGATCTCGAGGTCGAGACGGTCGAGCAGGTGTTGTCGCGGATGATGGCGCTGATGGACCGCGCCCGCGCCGCCGAACGCGAGCGGCTGATGTCGGACGAGATCAACCATCGCTCGCGCAACCTGCTGGCGGTGGTGCAGGCCATCGTGCGCCTTGCGCGGCCCGAGGAACCCGAGGTGATGCGGGCCAAGCTGATCGACCGACTGAGCGCGCTGGCGCAGAACCATTCGTTGCTGGCCGACCAGCGCTGGGAGCCGGTCGCGCTGACCAGCTTGCTGTCGCAGGAGCTTTCGCCCTATGCGAGCGGCGGCGAGATCCGCGTGAGCATGAGTGGCCCGACCGTGGTGCTGAGCTCGGAGGAATGCCAGACGATCGGCATGGTGGTGCATGAACTGGTGACCAACGCCGCCAAGCACGGCGCGCTCAAGGATGCCGGTGGCGCGCTCGATGTGCGCTGGGAGCTGACGCCGGAAGGGCGGTTGCATCTGGAGTGGATCGAGACGGCTGCGGGGCCGGTTGCGAGCGAAGGGTTCGAAGTGCCCGGTTTCGGCTCGAGCCTGCTGCGGCTGATGATCGAGCTGCAGCTCGAGGGCAAGCTGGTGCGCGAGCTGACCCCGTCCGGGCTGCACTGCATCATCGAGATTCCGTGGTCCGAGCGCGATGCGGCACGGCGCGCGCCGGCGGACCGCGAGGTGGAGAGCGTCGCGGCGAAGTGAGCTCCGCGACAGCCGGGCCGGGGAACCGGCGGGCGCGGCCCAGCGTTCTCGGCGCATGACCAGCGTGCCCGATCTCGTCTATTTCCCCGATGACCGCCCCGGTATCTCGCGCCGGCGCTGCGGGCGCGGATTTTCCTACATCGCGCCCGACGGCACCCGCATCGAGCGCGGCCCCGAGCGTCGCCGGATCGACGCACTGGCGGTGCCGCCCGCCTATGAGAGGGTGTGGATCTGTCCGCGCGAGAACGGCCACCTGCAGGCCACCGGTCGCGATGCGCGCGACCGCAAGCAGTACCGCTATCATCCCGATTGGACCGAGCACCGAGCGCGGCAGAAATTCGAGCATCTTGCCGAGTTCGGGCGCGCGCTGCCGGGGCTGCGGCGGCGCATTCTCGAGGACCTTCGCGGCCGCGACCCGGGCGACCGGGCCTTCGCGCTGGCTGCGGTTCTGGCGCTGCTCGACCGCGCCGGGATCCGCGTCGGCAATGCCGATTACGCGAAGCGGAACCGCAGCTACGGCGCGACGACCCTGCGCGGGGCGCATATGTCGCTTGAAGGTGGCGAGCTGAAGCTGAGCTTTACCGGCAAGGGCGGCAACAAGGTCGAGAGCGCGCTGCGCGACCGCACGCTGGAACGGGTCATGTCCGGACTGCACGACCTGCCGGGGCGCGAGCTGATCACCTGGCTCGACGAGGATGGCGCGCCGCATTCGGTGCGCTCGGAGGAGGTGAATGCCTTCCTCGCCGACCGCACCGGCAACAGCGCACTGACCGCCAAGACCTTCCGGACCTGGAACGGCACGGTGGCGGCGCTGAAATCTGCCCTCGACGCCGACCGCGTCACCATCAAGGCGATGTCGGAGGCGGCTTCGGAGCGGCTGCACAACACGCCCGCCATCGCCCGGAAATCCTACATTCATCCAGACGTGATCGCGCTCGCCGAGAGCGATTCTGAAGAGCGGGCAACGTTGTCGCGCGAGGCGCCCGAGGTCACCGGTTTGCGCCGGGCCGAGGCGCAGCTTCTGCACCTGCTGGAGCGCTGATCCCGCCGCGTCAGACCGCGGCGGGGGCAGTCTTGGCGGGCGACCCTAGGGGCGGATGTAGGAATAGCCCTCTTCCTGAAGCTCCACGAGCCGTGCGACGCCAGAGGTCACGACGCGGGCCTCCTCGAGCAGCGTCACCGGGGCGCCGCTCTTCCTCTCGATATTGGCGATGGTGTTGCCGCAGGCCGAAAAGGTGATCGGCAGTTCGAGCGCCAGAGTCTCGATCCGGTCCTTCACCGGGGTCTTGCCCTCGATCAGCATGTGCAGTCCCGGCCCGTAGGCGACCATCTCGATCACCACCTCGTCACCTTGTTCGGTGTAATACTCGGTCAGGTTCTTGGCATTGTTGAGCGCCATGTTCAGAACGTGCGGATCGTTCTGATCCACGTGGAATGCCACGTGATGGGTCTTGCCCTCGGCCAGCACGGCCAAGGGCGCTGCCGCCAGAAGGGCGGCAAGCGCAACGGTCTTGATCATCTCTGTCTCCTCCCTCAGAGACCGCGATGGTAGCGCAAAATGCAGGTTTTGCGATATGTTTTTGGACCGCTGCGCGTGTGCCTCTCAGATCGCCAACAACCAGGTGGTGATGCCGAAATAGAGCAGCAATCCGGTGAGGTCGACGATGGTGGTCAGGGCCGGGCCCGAGACCACCGCAGGGTCCTGCCGCAGCGCCACGGCGGCGACCGGCAGGATCGCCCCGATCAGCGTGGCGCTCACCACCTGCGCTGAGATCGCGATGGCGATGACGAGGCCGATCTGGTTGAGGCTCATGCCTGCCGGCACGTCGCCGCCATTGGACAGGAACAGCACCTTGAGCCAGGCGAAGAGGAACAGCACGCCGGCGAGCATCAGCGCCACCCGCGTTTCGCGCCAGAGGATGCGCGCCGCGTCGCGCAGCTCGACCTCGCCGTAGCTGATGGCGCGGGTCACGAGGCTCGCCGACTGGGTGCCGACATTGCCGCCGGTATCGGCCACCATCGGCATGTAGAGCGCCAGGATCACCAGAGCGTCGAGCGCGCTCTCGTAGACATGCACCACATAGCCTGCCGCCAGCCCGACGATGGCCAGGCCAAGCACCCAGGGGATGCGGCGCCGAAAGTCGTGCCAGACGGGAAGCTCGAAATACTCCTCGTCGTAGTCACCGGTGAGCTTGGCGAAGATGTCGGTATCGTCGTCGATCTTGTCGAGGAGGTAGCGGTGCGCGCCGAGTACCGAGACGGCGCCGACAAAGCGACCTTCGCCATCAAGCACCGCGAGGCCCGAAAGCTCCTCGTCCACCACGGTCTGCGCCGCTTCCTCGGCGCTCCAGCTCAGGTCGGCATGGAAGCGGGCCGGGCGCAGCACATCGCTTACGCGCGTCCCGGGCTGGGCCTTGCCGCACGCGGCGAAGCGCACCACGCCGAGGAAGCGCCGATCCGCATCGACCACGAAGGCGAGAAGCTCGGTGCCCTCGCGGGCGGACTGGGCGAAGTGGCGGATGGCCTGGGCGCAGGTCATGTCGGGCGAGACCAGCAGCGGCGCGGGGGCGAGCACCGCGTCGATCGGATCGAAGGGCGAGAGGGTATCCGGGGTGAGCTCGGTCGCGGTCATGGCGTGCGCCCTCAGGTCATGGGAATGGTCCGGTTAGACGTCTGGAATGTAACAGATCCGTGACGGATCGGCGGGCCCGCGCGGTCCGGGACCCGCGGGTTGCTTCACACGACTTTACGCTGATTTTCCACGCGCGACATTGTCGCAATCCGGAAACTCGTCGAGACGGAGCCCAAGAAAATTCGTCCGAATTTTCTTGGGCAGGGACCGGCTGACGGGGGCGCGGGGGGGGGGGGGGGGGGAGCAGAAATATAATACACC
>NZ_JBYNAH010000198.1:9611-9953 GCF_059781815.1 Salipiger sp.
CAGCGTAAGGTAATTGTGTAATTAGCGGTAGTTTTTAGTGCTAGTTTTGTGCGTGCATTATTTTTAGTATTAACGTTAGTGATGCACTTGTAATTTTTTTGGCGGGGGCGGGGGGGGGGGGGGGGGGGGGGTTAATATATTTCTTAAACTCCCCCTCCGCCCCGGGCTTAGTTCCCGGCGATCCGTGCGGCGCCTTCCTCGATCGCCGCGCGCAGGCGGCGCTCGAGGGTCTTTTGCTTCGAGGGCGTGTAGAATTTCAGCCCAAACATGTCCTTGACGTAGAAAGTGTCGACCACCTGCTCGCCATAGGTCGCGATGACCGCCGAGGAGATATAGACATTG
>NZ_JBYNAH010000199.1:0-9897 GCF_059781815.1 Salipiger sp.
GGCGACCTGGCGAACTGGATGATCCCGGGCAAGCTGGTCAAGGGCATGGGCGGCGCGATGGATCTCGTGGCCGGCGTCGGCCGTGTGATCGTGGTCATGGACCACACCAACAAGCATGGCGACAGCAAGGTGCTGAAGGAATGCACCCTGCCGCTGACCGGCAAGGGCGTGGTCGACCGCATCATCAGCAACCTCGGCGTGCTCGACGTGGTCGAGGGCGGTCTGAAGATCGTCGAACTGGCCGATGGCGTGACCGAGGAAGAGCTGCGCAACGCGACGCAGGCGACCATCGTCGACTGACGGCGGTCTCTCAGCTCCGGATCTACAGGCGCGGCCCCCAGGGGCCGCGTTTTGCGTTTGGGGAAGGGGGCGTGCGCGGGAGAGGGCCCTGCGGTTCCGGCCCAGGCGGCCAGGAGGCGTATGGCAGACACAAAAACGCGGCCCGGGGGGCCGCGTTTTCCGGTCTGGCGATTCAGGCCGAGGTCAGCTCTTGGTCTCGGTCGATGCAGCCGGCGTCGAGGGGGCGGCGGGAGCCGCAGGCTCGGGCGCGACGGCCTCGGCAGCCTTCTTCACCGGCTCGGGTGCGGGGGCCGGCGCCGGGGCGGTGGGTGCGGGCTTGGCGGCGGTGGGTGCCGCTTTCTTCGCGGTCGTCGTCGTCTTCTTGGCGGCCGTGGTGGTGCGCTTGGCGGCGGTGGTGGTGCGCTTCGCGGTGGTGGTGGCGGCCGAGGCGGTCTTGCTGGCCGCCTTTTCGGTGGCCTTGGCGGTGGTCGCCGCGGTCGCGGTCACGTCGTCGGCCACATCCTTGCCCACCGACATCATCAGCGCCATCGCTTCGCTCTGGGCCGATTTGGCGACATCGCCATAGGCGGTCAGGTGTTCGTTCACGCTCTGCAGTTGCGCGGTGGCGAAATCGGTCATCGCCTGCGCATAGTCGACCGGGGCCGGCTTGGCCTTGGCGAGATCGCCCATGCGGGTGAGGGTTTCCATGGTCCAGCCGACCGAGATATCGGCGGTCTTGCCGGCGGCGTCGAGCGCGATGGCAGAGGCTTTTTCACTGATCCCGGCAGAGTTCTTCCAGGCCTCTTCGAAGGCGGCCATGTCCATCGGGAAGGCGCCCATCATGTCTTTCATTGCGGCGGTGAAATCTTGCGTCGCGGCCATTGTGTCTCTCCTCCTTGGCAGGGTGATCTGGCGGAGAATCCGCCTTGGCTTACGCTTAGACAACATCGTTGCTGCGCTGCAGCATTGCAAGGGTTCAGTCGCGGTTTGCGGAGAAAATTCGCCCGATGCGCGAGCCCTTGCCGACCGCAAAATCGGTCAATTTCCTGAAGAAAAACGTAAAAAAAGGGCGAGTTCCTTGCGGAACCCGCCCCACGTTATTGCGCCGGTTTGGGAGGAGAGGGGCGCAATTTCTGTGCCGGTGCCCGGAGAGTTCCGGGCGCCGGGTGTACGATCACTTCGTGGTTGCCTTCTTGGCAGCCGCGGTCATGTCGTCGGTGGCCTTCTTCATGGCGGCGGTGGCGTCTTCGGAGAAGTCCTTGCCGGCGGCCATCATCAGTTCCACGGTGTCCATCTGGACCTTCTTCGCGATCTCGGCGAAGGCGGCCATGTTCTCGGCGGCAACTTCGGCCTGAGCGGAGGCGAAATCGGTCATCGCCTTGGCGTAGTCGGCCGGCTCTTTCTTGACCTTGGACATGTCGGACAGCTTGGTCAGCGTGTCTTTGGTCCACTTGGCCGAGATCTCGGTCGACTTCTCGGCGGCTTCCAGAGCCACTGCCGAGAGCTTCTCGTTCAGGGTCGCGGTGGTCTTGAACGCTTCGTCCATGGCTTTGGTGTCCACGGGGAAGGCGCCCATCATGTCTTTCATCATGGCGGTGAAGTCTTGCGTCTTGGCGGCCATTTCAAAATTCCTGTCTGTCTGCCTCGGGGGCCCACCCCCCGTATTCATCGGCTGACAACAATATGCATGCTGCGGTGCAGCATTTCAAGAGGAATTTCTGCAATGCAGCATAAACCAGCAGTTGTGCGCACTTACTGGTTGGCTTTGATCCGCACGTAGGTGCCGGGCGCGTCGCAAAGCGGGGGATGCGCCGAATCGCCGGGCTCGCGGGCGGGCACCATCTTGCCCGAGCGCTTGCGCAGCCATTCGTCCCAGACCGGCCACCAGCTGCCCTCGTGATACTCCGCGGCCTCTTGCCATTCCGGGGCGGAGAGCTTGAGGTCTGGGTTCAGGTAGTGGCCGTATTTCTTCTTGCTGGGCGGGTTCACGATGCCGGCGATATGGCCCGATTCCGAGAGCACGAAGGTCTTGGAGCGCGAGCCCATCTTCTGCACGCCCCGATAACAGTCCTTCCACGCGGCGATGTGGTCGGTCTCGGCAGTGATCGCCATCAGCGGCACGTCGACATCCCGAACGTCGAGCGTCTCGCCCATCAGCTCGAAGCGGCCCTCGGCGAATTCGTTGCGCTGGCAGAGGCCGCGCAGATACTGCATCGTCATCCGCCCGGGCAGGTTGGCACCGTCGCCGTTCCAGTAGAGCAGGTCGAAGGCAGGGGGTGTCTCGCCCATCATGTAGGAGCGGATCGCTGGCGTGTAGATCAGGTCGGTCGAGCGCAGGAACGAGAAGGTGCGCGACATGATGAAGCTCTTGAGGATGCCGCTGGCCTCGATCTCCTTCTCGATGCCGTCGACAAAATCGTTCTGCAGGAACGGCACGAACTCGCCCTGATCGCTGAAATCGGTGAGCGCGGTGAAGAAGGTGGCCGACTTGATCTGCTTGTCGCCGCGCTTTTTCAGCAGCGACAGCGTCAGCGCCAGCGTGGTGCCGGCGATGCAGTAGCCCACCACGTTGAGCCGGTCGACGCCGCAGATCTCGCGCACCACGCGCATCGCGGTGAGGTAGCCGTCCTCGATGTAATCCTCGAGCCCGACATCGCGGTAGCTCTCGTCGGCATTGACCCAGCTCACCACGAAGAGCGTGTAGCCCTGATCGACGATGTAGCGGATCAGGCTGTTCTGCGGCTTGAGGTCGAGGATGTAGTACTTGTTGATCCAGGGCGGAAATATCACCAGCGGCGTTTCGCGCACCTGGTCGGTGGTGGGCGAATACTGGATCAGTTCCATCATACGGTTGCGCCAGACCACCTTGCCCTCGGCGGTGGCGATGTTGCCGCCGACCTCGAAGGCCTCCTCGTCGACCAGCCGCACCACCAGCTCGCCATTGTTGGCCTCGAGGTCGGCGACGAGGTTCTCGAGCCCCTTCACCAGGCTGTCGCCCTCGGTCTCGACCGCCTTCTGCAGCGCGTCGGGGTTGGTGGCGAAGAAGTTGGTCGGCGCCATCATGTCGGTGATCTGCTGCGCGAAGTAACGCAGGCGGCGCTTCTCCTGCGGGTCCATCTCCTCGATCTCGTCGACCGCATTGCGGATGGCTTCCGAGTTGATGAGGTATTGCTGCTTGATGAAGTTGAAATAGGGGTGGCTGTCCCAGAGGGGGTTCTTGAAGCGCTTGTCGGTGGGGCCGGTATCCTCCGGCGGGGCGAGCCGGCCCTCGCTCAGCGCCTTCTGCGCCTCGAGGAAATGGCTCAGCGACTTGCCCCAGTAGCCGACCTGCTGCTCGAACACCTTGGCGGGATTGTTCATCCAGTCCTGCCAGTAGGCCTGCATGGCCTGGGCGTAGAGCAGTGGCTCCGGGCCGTGCAGCGCGTGGTTGATGGGTTTGCGTTGCGCCAGCGCCTCGATCAGGCGCTGTGACAGTTCCTCGATCTTCACGAGATTGTTGTCGAGCTTCTCGCGTTCGGCGCTGAGAACCGTGGCTTTTGTTGTCATGCGCTCGAATCCCCCCTATCTTCCTTACCCAGAACGATAACGGCGCTGCAGCCGATGGCAAAGCGGCGAATTCATTTGACGTCGAAGCGGTCCGGGTTGCAAAGGAGGGGGCAGCCGGGGCTCTGACGCTTGGGCGTGTCACGAGACAGGAGACTTCGCTCATGCGATTCATGGCCACCTATGACCTGATGGAATCCCTTCGAAACACCAATCAGTGGCTCGGCGCGACGGCCAAGGCGATGGCGTCCTACCCGGCCTTCGCCGCGATGCCGAACCCGGCGCTGACCTGGATGGCCGCGTGGGGCGAAGTGGCGGAGCGCAGCTTCGAGCGCATGGTGGTCAAGCCCAGCTGGGGCATCCGCACCATGACCTGCAACGATGGCAAGGACCATCTCGTGCAGAAGGAAACGGTGCTCGAAAAGCCGTTCGGCAACCTGATCCACTTCAACGTGCTCGGCCGCGAGGAGAAGGCGCGCAAGATCCTGCTGGTGGCGCCGATGTCGGGCCATTACGCGACCCTGCTGCGCTCGACGGTGATCTCGCTGATCCCCGATGCCGAGGTCTACGTCACCGACTGGAAGAACGCCCGCGACATCCCGGTGAGTTGCGGCAAGTTCGACATCGAGGACTACACCCTCTACCTGATGGAATTCATGCGCCACATGGGGCCCGAGACCAACGTCATCGCGGTCTGCCAGCCGGCGCCGCTGACGCTGGCCGCGACCGCCTATCTGGCCGAGCTCGACCCCAAGGCGCAGCCGCGCACGCTGACGCTGATCGGTGGGCCGATCGATCCCAACGCGACGCCCACCGAGGTGACCGATTTCGGCCACCGCGTGACCATGGGCCAGCTCGAGGAGTCGATGATCCAGCGCGTCGGCTTCAAGTACAAGGGCGTCGGCCGCCTGGTCTATCCGGGCCTGCTGCAGCTGACCTCGTTCATGGCGATGAACGCCGAGCGGCACTCGAAGGCGTTCAACGACCAGATCATGCGGGTGACCCGCGGCGAGGCCTCGGATCACGACGCGCATAACCGCTTCTACGACGAGTATCTCGCGGTGATGGACATGCCGGCGGAGTTCTACCTCTCGACGGTGGAGCGGATCTTCAAGAACGGCGAGATCGCCGAGAACCGCTTCATGGTGGACGGCCACCTCGTCGATATCGGCAAGATCACCGATGTGGCGGTGAAGACGGTGGAAGGCGCGAATGACGACATCTCGGCGCCGGGCCAGTGCGTCGCGGCGCTCGATCTCTGCACCGGGCTGCCGGATTCGAAGAAGGCGGCGCATCTCGAGCCGGGTGCGGGCCATTACGGCATCTTCGCCGGCAAGAGCTGGCGCAACAACATCCGCCCGCTGGTGCTCGAGTTCATCGACGGCAATGCCGGCAAGCCGCGCAGCGCCGCCAACGCGGCCTGATCTCAAGGCGCGCCTGCGGCGCACAGGATGTCTCGGCCCCCGCCGGTGCGGGGGCCTCGGTGTTTGTGGTGGCGTGACGCGTCCGCCTGACCGTGATGCCTTTTGCGAGCGGTCGGCCGGTGAGGGGCCAGCCCCTCACACTCCCCGGAGTATTTTCGACGAAGAGAAGGGCAGGGCGCCGCGCCTGATCTTCTCTACGTTTCAAATACTCAAAAATGGCAGGCCGCTGGCCAGGACGCGGATCGCCGCGGGGTCAGAGCCCGTCGAAGGCACAGAGCGCGTGGACGTCCATGCCCATGGCATCGAGCCGGGCGCGACCGCCGAGATCGGGCAGGTCGACGATGAAGGCGCAGCCGATGATCTCGCCGCCGAGCCGCTCCACCAGCTTGATCCCGGCCTCGGCGGTGCCGCCGGTGGCCAGCAGGTCATCGACGAGCAGGATGCGCTCGCCGGGCGCGATGGCGTCGTCGTGGATCTCGACCACCGCTTCGCCATATTCCAGCGTGTAGGCTTCCGAGATCACCGCGTCGGGCAGCTTTCCCTTCTTGCGGATCGGCACGAAGCCGGCGGAGAGCTGATGCGCCACGGCGCCGCCGAGGATGAAGCCGCGCGCCTCGAGCCCCACCACCTTGTCGAAGCGCATGCCGGCATAGGGGTGCAGCAGCTGGTCGACCGCCATGCGGAAACCGCGCGGATCGGCGAAGAGCGTCGTCACGTCTCGGAAGATGATGCCCTCGTGCGGGAAATCGACGATGGAGCGGATGTAGTCCTGGACCTGTTTTTGCTGGATCATGGCTCTCTCAGGCGCTGCGGCGGAGGGTGGCGGTGAGCAGCCCCATGCCGATCAGCGCGGCGCCGCCGGCGCGGGTCAGCCAGGCGATGACGGAGGGGCGGGCAATGGCGGCGCGCAGCCGGTCGGCGGCGAGCGCGTAGGCCAGCGCGTTGAACGCGGCGAGGGTGACGAAGGTGGTCACGAGGATCGCGAATTGCGGCAGCAGCGGCGCCGAGGGCGTCAGGAACTGCGGCACGAAGGCGATGAAGAAGGCGATGCTCTTGGGGTTGAGCGCGGTGACCGCGGCGGCATGGGCGAAGACCCCCTTCGCGGTGACCTCGGTGTCGGGTAGGGCGAGCCCGTCTTTTGGGGCCGAGCGCAGGAGCTTGATGCCGAGCCAGACGAGATAGACCGCCCCGATCCATTTCAGCGCGGTGAAGAGCGTGGCCGAGGCCATCACCAGCGCGCCGAGCCCCGCCAGCGACAGTGACATGGCGGTCAGGTCGCCAAGCGCCACGCCGGTGGCGGAGGCCACGGCGACGGAACGGCCCTTGGAGAGCGCGTAGGACAGCACCAGCAGCACCGTCGGGCCGGGGATCAGCAGCAGCGCGGTGGAGGCGGCGACGAAGGTCAGCCAGAGATCTAAGGGCATGGTAACTCCTTGCTTGCGCGCAGAATGTCGCCTCGGTCGCCGCGTGACAACAGGGATGCGACGCAGCCCCGGATTTCGTCGCCAAGATGCCGCTGTCGGGGGCCTCGCAGGGGAGGGGATAACCTCTGAGTTGAGCGAATCCCTAAAATATGCCATTTTATGGGGTATTCACGACGCCAATTTCATTTTCGAACTCGGAGTATTGACGATGACACCTCTCATCCGTGCCGGCCTTGCCGCGGCGGTGCTTGCCGGTCTCACCACCGCGTCCGCGCAGGCCCAGACCACGCCGACGATCCCGTCACCGCTTCCCGCGCCGACGCTCTGCCCCGCGAGCCATTACGAATGCGGTCCGGGCGTTTGTTGTCCGAAGATCGGGGGCTGAGCCGATGTTCAGGCCCGTGATGACCGCGATCGGCCTCACCGCCGTTCTGGTGGTCTGTTTCGCCCTGCTGACCGGGGTCAGCAAGATGGATATCTCGATCAAGAACGAGATGCAGCGTCACCTTGGCAACGACCCGCTCGAGGCCGGCGACATCGTGGCGCTGTCGCCGGACGGGACACGGATCGAGTCCCTGCTTTGCTCGGTCGATCTGACCCCGGAACAGTCGCCCAACAGCGAGATCCGGTCGCGCTATTACAACGTGCTCGATGCCGCCGAGGAGAAGGCCTTTGCCTTTGCGCGGCGCTCGAAAGAGATCTTCGGGTTCGACAGCGGAGAGTTGCCCGTCACCGCGGCCTCGCTCACCGGGCTGTCGTTTACCGGCGAGGTGAGCCGGATCGAGGGCAGCCCTCAGAGCCGCATCCGCAACGACTGTTTCTGTGACGTGGTGACCGCGGTCGTTGAGCGCAAGAAGACCGCCTGCATCGTGATCAAGTCGCTGGTCGAGACGCGGCTGCGCCCGGATTCGACCCTGAGCCGCAACACGGTGGGCGTGAGCTTCCAGTCGGATCCGATCCTGTTCAGCAATGCCGAGCGGTTCGCCGAAGCCTGCCCGGATCTGAATCGCGGCGCCATCGCGCCCACCGGGGGCAGTTGCGAGGGGGCAAGCGGGTTTACCCTCGACGTGGTGGCGCGGGCCAAGGTGGGCCTGATCCGCGAGGTGCCGCTGCCCTGAGGGGCTCGGGGCTCAGCCGAGCACGCGCCCTGCCACCGCGTCGAGCCGTTTCAGGAGCGCAGGATCCCTGTGCCCGGGGGCGGTGAGCAGCGCGTGGTCGAGCGCCCGGTCGCAGCCATGGGGACAGGGCGCGCGGTCGGGGCCGAGAAGGGCGGGCAAGCGCCCGACGAGGCGCCGCGCCTTCGCGGCATTGCCGGTAAGCACCCGGACGATATCCGAGACCTCGACGGCACCGTGCTCGGGATGCCAGCTGTCGTAATCGGTGACCATGGCGACCGAGGCGTAGCAGAGCTCGGCCTCGCGGGCGAGCTTGGCCTCGGGCATGTTGGTCATGCCGATCACGTCGGCGCCCCAGCTGTCGCGATACATGCGCGACTCTGCCAGCGTCGAGAATTGCGGGCCTTCCATGGCGAGATAGGTGCCGCCGTCATGCACCGTGATGCCGGCCTCGCGCGCGGCGCTCAGGCAGGCGTCGCTCAGCCGCCGGCAGGTCGGATGGGCGAGCGAGACATGCGCCACGCAACCGTCGCCGAAAAAGCTCTTCTCCCGCGCGAAGGTGCGGTCGATGAACTGGTCGACGACGACGAAATCCCCCGGCGCCATGTCCTCGCGGAACGAGCCGCAGGCCGAGACCGAGATCACGTCGGTGACACCCAGCCGCTTGAGCGCGTCGATATTGGCGCGGTAGGGCACCGAGGAGGGGCTGTGCACGTGGCCGCGGCCGTGGCGCGGCAGGAAGGCCATGGGTACGCCCTCGAGCGTGCCGGTCAGGATCGCGTCCGAGGGCACGCCCCAGGGGGTCTCGACGTTTTGCCAGCGCTGGTCAGACAGCGCCTCGAGATCGTAGACCCCGGATCCGCCGATCACGCCGATCATGGTGCTTGTCATGGGTCGTCCTCCGGTCCGGGCCGTTGCTGCGGCGGTCTGTTCCGGGGCAGACTGCACGGGACAGCCGCGGAAGGAAAGGGCCGGCGCGCTGCGGGCCGCGCCGTGCCGGAGCGGGCGCGACCGCCGGCCGGGGCGCAAAATCTTCGCGTTTTCGGCTGCGGATGCGGTCTCCGGGACCGAAACGCTGGCAATTCACGCCGCGCTGCAGTATCCGCGCAGGCGCGCAGCAGAAACGAACCGAACAGGACAGACCCATGGCAAAGGCCCTTTTGGCACGGTACGCCAGACGCATCTCGATGCCCGATCTCAGCATCGCGCCCACCACCCGGCTGACGCCCGGCCAGGTCAAGACCGACGTGCTGTCGGGTCTGACGGTGGCGCTCGCCCTTGTGCCCGAGGCGGTGGCCTTCGCCTTTGTCGCCGGGGTGCACCCGCTGGTCGGCCTTTACGCCGCTTTCATGGTCGGGCTGATCACCGCCGTCATCGGCGGCCGGCCGGGGATGATCTCGGGCGCGACCGGCGCACTTGCGGTGGTCATGGTGGCTCTGGTGGCCGATCACGGCGTCGAGTATCTCTTCGCCACCGTGGTCCTGATGGGCATCCTGCAGGTCTTTGCCGGGGTCATGCACTGGGGCAAGTTCATCCGGCTGGTGCCGCACCCGGTGATGCTGGGCTTCGTCAATGGCCTCGCCATCGTGATCTTCATGGCGCAGCTGACCCAGTTCAAGGTGCCGGGCAGCGCCGAGGCCGCGGGCCACGGGCCGGGCGGCGGAGAGTGGCTGAGCGGCATGCCGCTGGCGCTGATGCTGGGGCTGGTGGCGCTGACCATGGCGGTGATCTGGCTGCTGCCGAAGCTCACCAAGATCGTTCCGGCACCGCTGGCGGGCATCGCGATCACCGCGATCGTGGTGATCGGCTTCGGGCTCGACACGCCGCGGGTCGGCGACATGGCCTCGATCGAGGGCGGGCTGCCGGCCTTCCACATCCCCGCCGTGCCGTTGAACTGGGAGACGCTGGAGATCATCCTGCCCTACGCGGTGATCCTTGCCGCCATCGGCCTGATCGAGAGCCTGCTGACGCTGAACCTCGTGGGCGAGATGACCGGCCAGCGCGGCGGCGCGAGCCAGGAATGCATCGCGCAGGGGACCGCCAACGTGGTCACCGGATTCTTCGGCGGCATGGGCGGCTGCGCGATGATCGGCCAGTCGATGATCAACGTGA
>NZ_JBYNAH010000200.1:0-9842 GCF_059781815.1 Salipiger sp.
CCTCGACACAGGCAAGGTGCCCGGCGCCGCGGATCAGCCGGAACTGTGCGCCGGTGATCAGCTCGGTGGTCTCGCGCACCAGGTCCGGCGGGGTCGAGCCATCCTCCGAGCCCGCGATGCCAAGCGCGGCGAGCCGCAGGCCTGAGGTCGGCGTGATGAAATCGGTGCCGGCGATGGCGTGGCAGCAGCCGAGATAGCCCTGCAGCGGGCTGCGCTCGAGCATGTGTCGCCAGGCCGAGATCTCGGGGGTGGCCCGGAAGCGCGCCGAGAACCAGCGCTGCATCGTGCCCTCGGCCAGCGCTGCCACGCCGCCGGCCTCGACCTGGGCGATGCGCTCGGCCCAGATCGCCCGAGTGCCGATCTTGCAGGCGGTGTTCGACAGCACCAGCGCGCGCACCAGGTCGAGGCGCTTGGCCGCGAGGCCTTGCGCGATCATGCCGCCGATCGAGAGCCCGACGAAGACCGCGTCGCGCATTCCCGCGTACTCCATCAGCCGCTCCGCGTCGCGCACCAGCGTGCCCATGGAATAGGGTCCCTCCGGCGCGTCCGAGAGCCCGTGCCCGCGGGTGTCGTAGCGCAGGATGCGCAGCCCCTCGGGCAGCCGCTCAACGACCCGGTCCCAGATCCGCAGATCGGTGCCAAGCGCGTTCGAGAACACCACCGGCGCGCCCTCCTCCGGCCCGTCGAGGCGGTAATGCAGGCGAATATCGCCCAGATCGGCCATCTGCATGGGGCTCACTCCTCTCGTCCGCCGCGACCCTAGCGTCCCCCGCCCGCGGAGGAAAGCCACCCGCCTCCCGCGCGCGCCACCCCCAACTTCTCTACGTCCTAAATACTCCCGCCGGAGGCATCCGCCCTCGCCGCCGGGCGCAGCGCCGGGACACCTCGCCACCGCCCCGGCCCCCAAGGCGAAGGTGCTCCTAAAGATTGCGCCACCCCCAACTTCTCTACGTCCCAAATACTCCCGCCGGAGGCGCCCGCTCTCGCCACCGGGCGCCGCGCCGGGACGGCCGGACCAAGACGAAACAAGAAGACCCCGGGGCAGCCCTCACCGCCCCGGGGTCTCCTCTACGTCTCAAACTCTCCCGTCGGAGGCCTTCGCCCCCGCCAAAGGGAGCGCCGTTCAGGCGATCTCGATCAGCTCGATGGCGAAGGTCAGATCCTTGCCCGCCAGCGGGTGGTTGGCGTCGAGGGTGACCTCGGTCTCGGTCACCTCTGCGACCACCACCTGCACGGTCTGGCCGGTGGGCGTCTGGACCTGCAGCTGGGTGCCGAGGTCGAGCGGGATGTGGTCGGGGATCTCGGTGCGCGGCACCTGCTGGACGGCCTCGGGGTGCACCGGGCCATAGGCCTCTTCCGAGGCGATCTCGACGGTCTTCTTGTCGCCCGGCGCCATGCCGGGGATCGCCTTGTCGAGGCCGGGGATGATCTGGCCGGAGCCGACGGTGAACTCGAGCGGATCGCGGCCGGCGCTCGAATCGAAGGTGGTGCCGTCGGAGAGGGTGCCGGTGTAGTGAATGCGGACGGTGTCGCCGGTCTTGACCTGCGTCATGAAAAACTCCGTGTCTTTTCGGGAAGATACTGCGTGAATGGACGAGGCCGCCGGGGGCGGGTGCTCGTGTCGCTCCCGGGCAAGCTAACCATCCACCTTGCGGAATGCAAACGGACGCCCGGAATTCTCCTTTAAACACCGCCTCTGGCGTGCAAGTTTTCCGGCGGGAGGACGCGCTCATGACCATCACCACCTGTATCTTCGACGCCTATGGCACGCTGTTCGATGTCGCCGCCGCGGCCCGTAGAAAGGCCGAGCAGCCCGGGCAGGGCGCGCTGGCCGAGGTCTGGGCCGGGCTGGCCGAGGACTGGCGGCGCAAGCAGCTGGAATATTCCTGGCTGCGCGCGATCACCGGCGATCACGTGCCGTTCTGGGAGGTGACGCAGGATGCGCTCGACTGGGCGATGGAGCGCCACGGGCTCGACGATCTCGAGCTGCGCGAGGACCTGCTGGCGCTCTACTGGCAGCTCGCCCCCTATCCGGAGGTTCCCAAGCTGCTGGCGCAGCTCAAGGCGTCGGGCAAGACCTGCGCGATCCTGTCGAACGGCTCGCCCGACATGCTGGAGGGCGCGGTCGACAGTGCCGGGATCGGGCTCTATCTCGACGCGGTGCTCTCGGTCGAAGAGGTCGGGATCTTCAAGCCGGCGCGCGCGGTCTACGACATGGTCGGCGCGCGGTTCGGAACCGATCCCGCCGAGGTGCTGTTTGTCTCCTCGAACGGCTGGGACGCGGCCGGCGCCGCGGGCTATGGCTTCACCACCGCCTGGGTCAACCGGGCAGGCCTGCCGGTCGACCGTTTGCCGGCGCGGCCGCGCCACATCCTGAAAGACCTGACCACCATACCGGAGCTTCTCTGATGCCGCAATTCACCACCTCGGACGGGCTGTCGCTGCACTATACCGACGAGGGCATGGGCCTGCCGCTGCTCTGTCTCTCGGGGCTGACCCGCGACGGGCGCGATTTCGACTATGTCGCCCCGCATCTCGAGCAGGTGCGGCTGATCCGGATGGATTATCGTGGCCGGGGCCAGTCGGACTGGGGGGATCACAGCCAATACACCATCCCGGTCGAGGCGCGTGACGCGCTGGAACTGCTCGACCATCTCGGGCTCGAAGCCGCCGCGGTGCTCGGCACCTCGCGCGGCGGGCTGATTGCGATGTTCCTGGCGGCCACCGCGCATGAGCGGCTGACCGGCGTGGCGCTGAACGATATCGGCCCCGAGATCGCCCCGGCGGGGCTGGCGGTGATCGAGGCCTATCTCGGGCGTAACCCGGCCTTTTCGACGCTCGACGAGGCCACCACCGCCTTTGCCACGCTGATGACCCGCTTCGAGGGGGTGCCGATGACGCGCTGGCGCGCCGAGGTGGAGAAGTTCTACCGCGAGACGCCGGAGGGTCTGGAGATCGTCTACGATCCGAAGCTGCGCGACGCGGTGCTGGGCGACGGCGCCCAGCCGGTGCCCGACATGTGGCCGCTCTTTGATGCGCTTAAGGGCCTGCCGCTCTGCGCCATCCGCGGGGCCAACTCGGACCTGCTGACACCCGAGACCTTTGCCGAGATGCGCCGCCGCCGCCCGGACATGATCGCGGTCGAGGTGCCGGGGCGGGGCCATATCCCCTATCTCGACGAGCCCTCTTCGCTCGATGCGCTCGGGCGCTGGCTGGCGATGCTGCGCTGATCGCCAGGATCTTTCGTCCGAAAGATCCTGATACGGCGGGGCAGGAAGATTTTTCTGCGAAAAATCTTCGGGCGGTCACTCGGGCGAGGGTGTGACAAAAACCCGGTTGGGATGCAGCTCGCCGCCCTTGAAGACGCCCACCGCCACGGCGCGGCCCTCGAACGAGGCCCAGGCCTCGTCGCCGTAGTCGACATCGCCCGGGATCACCATGCCGGGATTGCCGTTGCGCAGGCGGGCGGCGCCCTCGGCGGTGCATTTCAGCTCCGGCAGCTCGGCCAGGCCGACCTCGAGCGGCAGCAGCCTGGCGTCGAGCTCGGGGCTCTTGGCCAGCGCGTCGACCTGCTCGATGGTGATGCCGTCTTCGGCCTCGAACGGGCCCGACCAGATCCGGCGCAGCTTCAGCACATGGCCATGGCAGCCGAGCGCCTCACCAAGATCGCGGGCGATGGAGCGCACATAGCCGCCCTTGCCGCAGGTCATCTCGAGCTCGACATGATCGGCGTCGGGGCGCCCAGTCATCACCAGTTCCTCGACCCAGAGCGGGCGCGGCTCGATCTCCATGGTCTCGCCGTCGCGGGCGCGCTTATAGGCGCGTTCACCGTCGATCTTCACCGCCGAGAACTGCGGCGGCACCTGCTGGATCTCGCCCACGAAGCCGTGCAGCGCTTCCTTGATCTCGTCATCGGAGGGGCGCGCGTCGGAGGAGGCGATCACCTCGCCCTCGGCGTCGTCGGTGTTGGTGCGCTGGCCCAGCCGCACGGTGAAGCGGTAGGCCTTGAGCGCGTCGGTGATGAAGGGCACGGTCTTGGTGGCCTCGCCGAGCGCCACCGCCAGCACGCCGGTCGCCTCCGGGTCGAGCGTGCCCGCATGGCCCGCCTTCTTTGCCGCCAGCGCCCAGCGGACCTTGTTGACCACCGCGGTCGAGGTCATGCCCGCCGGCTTGTCGACGATCAGCCAGCCGGAAATGTCGCGGCCCTTCTTGCGTGCCATGGTCTGCCCTCGCATGTGATGAGGCGCGCGAGGTAGCAAGCCTCGGCCCGGCTTGTCAATCGCGCAAGGTTGGGGGCGCTGCCCCCGCCGCGGCAAGCCGCGCCTCCCCCGGGATATTTCCGGCCAGAAGAAGACCGGGCGCTGTGCCCCTGTCTTCTTCTGGCTTCAAATATCCCCGCCGGAGGCATCCGGGCTGTCGGTGCGCGGTGCCGCCGGGACAGGTGCGGATCAGTCCCGCTTGCCGGCGAAGCGGGTTTGCCACTCTTCACGCTCGTCATCGGTGATCTTGCGGAAGGTCACCTCCGGCACGGTGAAGGCGTGTCCGGCGGGCAGGGTGGAGAGCGCCGCGGGGACGTCGTCGGGCCAGCTGTCGTCCCCGGTTTGCAGCGCCGCGAGCAGTTGCGCCGAGGCATCGGGGATGAAGGGCTGCGAGATCACCGCGTAGAGGCGGATCACGTTGAGCGCCAGGCGGATCTGCGCGGCGGCGGTCTCCGGGTCGGTCTTGAAGGTCGACCAGGGCGCGGCTTCCTGCAGGTACTCGTTTCCGAGCACCCAGGCGGCGCGCAGCGCGGTGGCGGATTTGCGCACCTCGGCATGGGCCATGTGCTCTTCGTACTCGCGGATCTTCGCGGTGAGATCCGCGATCAGCTGCTCTTCGCGCGGGCCGAGCGCGCCGCCCTCGGGCACCACCTCGCCGAACTTGGAGCGGCAGAACTTGGTGACGCGGCTGGCGAAATTGCCGAGTACGTCGGCGAGATCCTTGTTCACCGAGGACTGGAAGTTTTCCCAGGTGAATTCGCTGTCGGAGCTTTCCGGCGCGTGGCTCAGCAGCCACCAGCGCCAGTAATCCGCCGGCAGGATCTCGAGCGCCTGGTCCATGAACACGCCGCGCCCGCGCGAGGTGGAGAACTGGCCGCCATCGTAGTTCAGGTAGTTGAACGACTTGATGTAGTCGACGAGCTTCCACGGCTCGCCGCTGCCGAGGATGGTGGCCGGGAAGCTCAGCGTGTGGAAGGGCACGTTGTCTTTGCCCATGAACTGGGTGTAGGTCACGTCTTCCGCGCCCTTGTCGGTGCGCCACCAGCGCGCCCAGTCGTCGCCCTTGCCGGCATCGACCCATTCCTGGGCGCAGGCGATGTATTCGATCGGGGCGTCGAACCAGACGTAGAAGACCTTGCCCTCCATGCCCGGCCACTCCTCTTCGCCCTTCTTCACCGGGATGCCCCAGTCGAGATCGCGGGTGATGCCGCGGTCCTGCAGACCGTCGCCGTCATTGAGCCATTTCTTGGCGATCGAGGTGGTCAGCACCGGCCAGCCCTCGCGCGTGTCGATCCACTGCTCGAGCTGGTCCTTCATCTGGCTCTGACAGAGGTAGAGGTGCTTGGTCTCGCGCATCTCGAGATCGGTGGCGCCCGAGATCACCGAGCGCGGGTTGATCAGCTCCACCGGGTCGAGCTGCTTGGTGCAGTTGTCGCACTGGTCGCCGCGGGCATCCTCGAAGCCGCAGTTCGGGCAGGTGCCCTCGATGTAGCGGTCCGGCAGGTAGCGCCCGTCGGTGGGCGAGTACATCTGCGTCTCGGAGACCTCGCGGATCAGGCCGCGCTCGGCCAGCACGCCGGCGAAATGCTGCGTCAGCTTGTGATTTTGCGGGCTCGAGGAGCGTCCGAAATGGTCGAAGGACAGGCGGAAGCCCTCGGCGATCTTCGACTGCACCTCATGCATCTCGGCGCAGTACTCGGCCACCGGCTTGCCGGCCTTGGCGGCGGCGAGCTCGGCCGGGGTGCCATGCTCGTCGGTGGCGCAGAGGAACAGCACCTCGTTGCCCCGGGCGCGCTGGTAGCGGGCAAAGAGATCCGCCGGGAGCTGGCTGCCCACGAGATTGCCCAGATGCTTGATCCCGTTGATGTAGGGGATCGCCGAGGTGATGAGATGCCGTGCCATGTATCGCCTGTCCTGTGGTCCGGTTTGATGCCGCTTTAGCGGAACTGGCCCGCCGTTGCCAGTGGCGCCGTGCCCTGCGCAGGGCTTGGGCAAGGCGCGCCGGTCAAGAGCGCGAGGCCGGTGTTTCGCGCGCGGCCCCTTGGCATCCCGGCACCGCTCGCTAGGTTGGCGCCCAAATCGCATTCACGGAGACCGCCATGAAGATGAACCCGCTTGGCCGGACCGGCATGACCGTGTCCGAGCTCTGCCTCGGCACCATGACCTTCGGCAACCAGACCGCCCCGGAAGACGGCCACGCCCAGATCGAGCGTGCGCTCGATGCCGGCATCAATTTCATCGACACCGCCGAGATGTACCCGGTGAACCCGGTGCGCGCGGAGACCATCGGCCGCACCGAGGAGATCCTCGGCGACTGGTTCGCCAAGACCGGCCGCCGCAACGAGTGGATCCTTGCCACCAAGCACACCGGCGACTCCAAGCTAGTGCGCGACGGCGCCCCGATCAACGGCGAGACCATCCCGGCCGCCATCGAGGGCTCGCTGAAGCGGCTCAAGATCGACACCATCGACCTCTACCAGTTCCACTGGCCCAACCGCGGCAGCTATCACTTCCGCCAGAACTGGCGCTTCGATCCGTCGGGGCAGGACCGGGCGCAGACCGTGCAGCACATGCACGACGCGCTGGGGGCACTGCAGCGCGAGGTCGAGCGCGGCACCATCCGCGCCTTCGGTCTTTCGAACGAGAGCACCTGGGGCACGATGATGTGGTTGAAGATCGCCGAGGAGACCGGCGGGCCGCGCGTCGCCTCGATCCAGAACGAGTATTCGCTGGTCTGCCGGCTGGCCGATACCGATCTTGCCGAGCTGATGTGCAACGAGGATGTGGGCCTGCTGCCGTTCTCGCCGCTGGGCGCGGGGCTGCTGACCGGCAAGTACCAGGGCGGCGCGGTGCCCGAGGGCTCGCGCATGGCGCTCAACGGCGATCTCGGCGGGCGCAAGTCCGAGCGGGTGTTCCCGGCGGTCGACGCTTATCTCGAGGTGGCGCAGCGCTTCGGGCTCGATCCGGTGCACATGGCGCTGGCGTGGTCGGCGCGGCGGCCCTTCGTGGCCTCGTCGATCTTCGGCGCCACCACCATGGACCAGCTCGAGCATTTGCTGGGCGCGATCGACGTGACGCTTTCCGACAAGCTGCTCGAGGCGCTCGACGCGGTGCACAAGGCGCATCCGCTGCCCTACTGAGCCAGGCCTATTGAGCGGACATGGAAACGGCGGCGCGAGGGATCGCACCGCCGTCTTGTTTTCTGCGATGAGGGGCCGCGCTCAGGCGGCGAGGCCCTTGTCGCCCATGCTGAGAAACTTGTCGCGGCGTGCCTTGATCAGCGCCTTGGGCTTCATGTCATCCATTTCGCCCAGCATTGCGGCGATGGTCTTGCCGACGGCGGCGATGGTCGCCTCGCGGTCGCGATGGGCGCCGCCCAGCGGCTCGGCGATGACGCGGTCGGTGATGCCGAGCTTGAGCAGATCCTGCGCGGTCAGGCGCAGCGCCTCGGCGGCCTCGCGCATCTTCTCGGCATCCTTCCACAGGATCGAGGCGCAGCCCTCGGGCGAAATCACCGAGTAGACCGAGTGCTCGAGCATCGCGAGGCGATTCGCCGTGGCGAAGGCCACCGCGCCGCCGGAGCCGCCCTCGCCGATGATGATCGAGATCAGCGGCACGCCGATCTGCAGGCATTTCTCGGTCGAGCGGGCGATGGCCTCGGACTGGCCACGCTCCTCGGCGCCCTTGCCGGGATAGGCGCCGGGGGTGTCCACCAGCGTGATCACCGGCAGGCCGAAGCGGTCGGCCATGTCCATCAGGCGGATCGCCTTGCGGTAGCCCTCGGGGCGCGCCATGCCGAAATTGCGAGCGATGCGGCTCTGGGTGTCGTTGCCCTTCTCGTGGCCAATCACCATCACCGGCTGGTCGTTGAACCGCGCCAGTCCGCCCATCACCGCGTGGTCGTCGGCAAAGCCGCGATCGCCGGCCAGAGGGGTGTACTCGGTGAACAGCGCCTCGATGTAATCCTTGCAATGCGGCCGGTCCGGGTGGCGCGCCACTTGGCATTTCCGCCAAGGCGTCAGCTTCTTGTAGAGATCCTTGAGGAGGTCCTGCGCCTTGCGGTCGAGCGCCGCAGCCTCGTCCTCCACGTGCATCTCTTCGTTCTTCCGCGCCATGTTGCGCAGCTCTTCGGCCTTGCCTTCGATTTCGGCGAGCGGTTTTTCGAAGTCGAGATAGTGAGTCATTTGCCCGGGCACTCTTGTTTTTCGCGGCCTATATGGCGTCTGACGCGGCGAGTTGCAACAAAGCAGGGGCGCTCAGCCCAGCAGCACCGGGATCAGCGAGGCCACCAGCAGCGCCGCCATGGTCCAGTTGAAGGCGCGCAGCCGGGCAGGGCGGTTCAGCAACCGGCGCATCTCACGCCCGAGCACCGTCCATGACGTGGTCGAGACCACCGACATCACAACGTAGCAGCCCGCGACCCAGAGCACCGAGGCGAGATCGCGCCCGGCGGCATAGAGCGTGATGGCGCCAAGCGCCATCGACCAGGCCTTGGGGTTCACCCACTGGAAGGCGGCGGCCTGCACGAAGCTGAGCGGACGGCCCTCGGCCTGCGCCCCGGCCTCGGGCGGAGGCGCGGCATGGGCGATCTTCCAGGCCAGCCACAGCATGTAGATCACCGACAGCACCAGCAGCAGGTCATGCGCCAGCGGCCAGCGCTCGAAGATCTGCATCACCCCGAGTCCGACGAGGAGCACCATGGCGGGAAAGCCCAGCCCGATGCCCAGCATGTGCGGGATGCTCCGGCGGACGCCGAAATTGGCGCCGGAGGCGAGCAGCATCATGTTGTTCGGCCCCGGCGTGATCACCGAGACGAGCGCGAAGGCGGAGAGGGCGAGAAGCAGATCGGGAGTCATGGCGCAACAATTGCCGAGCTGACGCGGAGAGAGATTGCGAAGTGCCGCGTGCCTACGCTATTTTCGCAATTTATGAGCGCTATTCACGACACCGACCGCAGAATATTGCAGACTCTCTCCCGGGAAGGGCGGATCAGCAACCTGGCCCTGGCCGAGCGGGTCGGGCTGTCGCCTTCCGCCTGCCTGCGCCGGGTGGCCGCGCTGGAGAGCGCGGGCGTGATCACCGGCTACCGCGCCGTGCTCAGCCCCGAGAAGACGGGGGTGGGCTTTGTCGCCTATGTCACGGTGGGGCTGAACTCCCACACCAAGAGCGCCCAGGAGGCTTTCGAGCGCGCCATGGACCGGGCGCCGGAGGTGCGCGAGTGCCACAATATCACCGGCAACTGGGAGTACCTGCTGCGCATCGAGGCCGCCGACCTTGCCGCCTACAAGACCTTCCACACCGAGGTGCTGGGCACCCTGCCGCAGGTCAACGCCATCACGTCCTACGTGGTCATGGGCTCGCCCAAGGACCAGCGTGCCTGAGCCGCCGGGGTCCCGCCCTCTCGCCCTTGCCGGGAGGAGCGTCCGGCCGCAGGGGACGGCCTGCCTTCGGCGGGAGTATTTTTGACGAAGAGAAGCCAGGGGCGCAGCGCTCCTGTCTTCTTCTGGCTTCAAATATCCCGGGGGTGAATTGGCCGCAGGCCAAGAGGGGGCTGGCCCCCTTCGCGTCTTGCCACAGGCGCAG
>NZ_JBYNAH010000201.1:0-9806 GCF_059781815.1 Salipiger sp.
ACCACCGAGTGGTTCGGCCCCTTGAAGCCGTACTTGATCGAGACCTGACCCGAGATCAGGTTGATCAGCGCGCCGGGAACAAAGAACGGCGACACACGGCGCGGGCCCTTCGCTTCCATCATCACGGCGGTGTTGGCGATCGAGTTCAGGCCACCGATGCCCGAGCCGATCAGAACGCCGGTGCGCTCGAGATCTTCCTTCTCGGTCGGGGTCCAGCCGGAATCCTCGACCGCCTGCTGCGCGGCGGCGAGACCGAAGAGGATGAAGGTATCGACCTTGCGCTGTTCCTTCGGCTCCATATAGGCGTTGGCGTTGAACTCGCCCTCGCCCTCGCCGAGCGGCACTTCGCAGGCATAGGTGGTTGCCAGCCCCTCGGGATCGAACCCGGTGATCGGCCCGGCCCCCGACTGACCGTCGAGAATTCGTTCCCAGCTCTTTTCGACACCATCGGCCAGCGGCGTCACAAGCCCCAGCCCGGTAACCACAACGCGACGCATTGCTTGCCCTTCCCTCAGAATTCTTTCGTGGCCTCGCTCTTACCCCGCCCGCCGGGGCGTCGGCAAGGGCATGAGGCCGGTTCAGGCCCAGTCCGGGCCGAGATCCGCCTCTGCGCGGTCGATCCAGTGCTCGCGCAGCCAGTCGCAGGGCTTGGAGTGACGGATGATGCTGCCGTTCCAGCCATCGACCGCATCGGTCATCTTGGGGCGACCGTGGAAGCAGACCACACGGGCATCCTCGGGCAGCCGCGGCTTGTGCAGCCAGTTGCCCGGGAACGGGTTGCAGTCATACTTGAAAGACACCACCCAAGGCTCTGGGATATATTTGAAACAGTCGCGCTCCATCGCCTTGTGGCTGGTATAGCGCTGCTCGGAGCCGCGCGCCGCCTCGACCTCGCGATAGGCGTTCTTGGCGATGTCCTCATAGAGGAACCCGTGCAAGGCGGGGTCGAAGCGGAACACCGAGCCGTGCCCCGTGGGCCGGCCCTTGCGCTTCTCGGTCCAGTCCTGTCGCATCGCCACCATGCCCGGCGCCATATCGTGGATCTCGTCGAGGCTGCCGGTGATCACCACATCGAGATCGAAACCGAGGAACGGCCCCTCGAGATCGGGCACCAGCCCCGGACGGAACAGCGAGACCTTGCGCATCGCGCCCTGCCGGTTCGCCACCGCCAGTGCCGAGGCCATGCGGTCGGCAAAGGGCTCGACCGGGAGCGGCAGTATCTCGACATCGGGGTGAATGCCCTCGGCGTGTTCGGTCATGCAGAAGAAGCGGACGGGGCGCGACATGTTGCGGCGCACGCCGGAATACAGCCGATTGACGTATTCCGGGCCGAAGAGCGTGCCCCACTTGATGCAGATGATGTTGGCGCGATCGGTCACAGACCCCTCCTATGCGGGTTTGCCCGCGCTTTAGCCGAAATGGCGCGTCGGTGCCATCCCGTTGAGCGCGGCACCGCGTATCGGGCGCGCTCGGTAGCGTCGGTGTTTTGCCGGACGGGCCATGTCTGGCAGACTGTATCGCAACGCGCGATCCGGTTTCACAAGACAGTTGGCATGGGAGGCCACAACTATGAGCACCAAGACACCGACCGAGGCGGAGATCGCCGAGACCGCCTATTTCCTCTGGATGGAGGCCGGTTGCCCCGATGGCAAGGATGCCGAGCACTGGCAGGCCGCGGTCGCCGCGCTGACCGTCACCGAGGCGCCCAAACGCAAGCGCGCCCCGGCCAAGCCCAAGGCCAGCACAGCCACAAAGCCCGCGGCCAAGGCCAAAACCGCCGCGAAGCCGAAGACTGCGGCCAAGCCGAAGGCCGCCGCCAAGGCGAAGACGGCGAGCAAGCCAAGGGCAAAAGCCAAGGCCGAAGAGTGACCCCATGCCCGCCATCCGCGCGAAATGTCGCCGACACCAGATCACCCATTGGCAAGAGCGGCGACGCGGTATATTCCGCAGGGGCTTACGTTTTTCTATGTCGACCACTGTCTCCCTCATACGGCGCTCAGTCTTTCGATCCGGACGGACCACGCCGCACTACCGCATCCTGCGGGTAGATTTCAGATAGGAGACCACGGATATGGCCACCGGCACCGTGAAATGGTTCAACACCACCAAAGGCTTCGGCTTCATCGCACCCGACGCGGGCGGCAAGGATGTGTTCGTGCACATCTCGGCTGTCGAGCGCGCAGGCCTCACCGGCCTCGCCGACAATCAGAAAGTGACCTTCGACGTCGAAGCCGGCCGTGACGGCCGCGAGTCGGCATCGAACCTCGCCCTCGCCTGATATCGGCGCAGCGACGCGAAAAAAGACGCGGTGCTCTTCGGAGGGCCGCGTTTTTTTGTGCCTCGCAGAAGATCGCGTGATCGACGCGCCCCGCTGCCGGCAGGGCGCGCCGCGCAGGATCAGGCGGCGGGCATCCGGCGCTCGACGATCTCGGCCCACCACGAGCAGCCCGCCGGGATCGCCTCGTCGTTGAAGTTGTATTCCGGGTTGTGCACATCGGCGCTGTCGCCATTGCCGACGAGGATATAGGCGCCGGGGCGCTCCTCGAGCATGTAGGCGAAGTCCTCGCCGCCCATGGTGATCGGCGCGTCGCGGTCGCAGGCGCCCGAGACCGCCTCGGCCACGTCGGCGGCAAACTCGGTCTGCGCCTCGCTGTTCACCATCGCCGGGTAGCCCGGCAGCCACTTGATCTCGGCCTCGCAACCGAAAGCCTGCGCGGTGGCGGCAGCCAGCGCCTTGATCCGCTCCTCGCCGAGCTCGCGGTTGGTCTTGGACATGGTGCGCATGGTGCCGCGGAACATCACCGAGGCCGGGATCACGTTGAACGCCTTCGACGAGCTCTCGATGCCGGTCACCGAGACCACCATCTGGTCGTCGGGATCGGAGTTGCGGCTGACGATGCTCTGCAGCGCGGTGATGATATGCGCCGCAGTGACCAGCGGGTCGATCGCCTGGTGCGGCTTGGCACCGTGGCCGCCCTTTCCCTTCACGTTGATCTCGAACTGATCGGTGGCGGCGAAGAAGGCCCCGGGGCGAATGCCGAAGCTGCCCGCGGGCATGCCCGGCCAGTTGTGCATGCCATAGACTTCCTGGATGCCCCAACGCGCCATCATGCCGTCTTCGCACATCTCGCGACCGCCGCCGCCGCCCTCTTCGGCAGGTTGAAAGATCACCACAACAGTGCCGTCGAAGTTACGGGTTTCGCTGAGATATTGCGCCGCGCCCAGAAGCATCGCGGTGTGCCCGTCATGGCCGCAGGCATGCATCGCGCCCGGGGTCTTGGAGGCATAATCCAGCCCCGTCACCTCGTGAATCGGCAGCGCGTCCATGTCGGCGCGCAGACCGATCACCTTGCCGGCGCTGTCGCTCTTGCCTTTGATCACGCCAACCACGCCGGTGCGGCCAATGCCCTCGACCACCTCGTCGCACCCGAAGGCGCGCAGCTTCTCGGCCACGATGCCCGCAGTGCGATGAGTTTCAAAGAGAATTTCGGGGTGTTCATGGAAATCACGGCGCCAGGCGGTGATGTCCTGATGCAGTTCGGCGAAGCGGTTCTTGACGGGCATGGGTAGCTCCCTGGGATTTGATCATTTTCCGCGAGCCTGCCACCGCGCGGCGAGCCCTGCAAGCAGGGCGCGGCGGAAGCGAGGGGTCGCGAGCGATCCGCGCCTCACAAAGACGCGAAGAAAACAGGTATTAACGCCTGCAATACAGATACTTGAGAGAACATATTCATGCTCTTTCGGAACAACGGTCCGGGTGGATCCCGCTCACAGATTGGGCCCGGTGACAAGTTTCGACCCGTCCGAGAACCGCGACAGCCGGAAGCGGCTGAGATCGTGTCCGGGATCGGTGCCCTGCGTCAGCGCCAGCGCGATGCGGCCGAAGGCCGGGCCGATGCCGAAGCCGTGACCGCACATGCCGGTGACCACCGTCAGCCCCGGCAGCGCCTCGCAGCGGTCGACCACCGGCACCACGTCGGGCAGCACGTCGATCATGCCGGCCCAGGCGGCCTGCAGTGGCGCCTCGCCCATCTGAGGGAAATGCTGGCCAAAGCGCGCGCGGCACTCGGCCACCTTGGCGGCGTTGGGCTCGGGCGACAGGATCCGCATGCGCTCGAACGGGCTCTCCTCGTCGTCCGACCAGCGCCGCGCGGTGCCCCAGGCATCCGGGTAGCCCGCGGGGGCCTTGGTCTTGAGCCGCACCTCAAACTCGCCCGAGACCGCGAGCGGCAGGTAGGTGCGAAGGGCACGGAACGCATCCGGCCCGATGAAGAGCTCGGAAAATGCTGCCGGGGCAAGGGTATAGCCGCCATCGGCGCGGGGACGGAAAGCCAGCTTGTCATCCACCGCGGCGGTGTTGACGCCCTGCGGCAGGCGCTTGGTCGCCATCGCGGTGGAGCGCACCGAGAGCTGCGGGATCTTCACCCCGTGGCGGCGCAGGAAGAGCGAGGACCACGCGCCGCCCGCCAGCACTGCGCGGGCGCAGCGGATGCGGCCCTGCTCGGTCACCACGCCGGCAACCTCGCCGCCCTGCATGTCGAGCCCGCGCACCGCGCAGCGCTCGCGGATCTGCGCCCCGCTGGCAACCGCCAGCCGCGCCAACTCCGGCACCGCGACCCAGGGCTCGCCCTTCATGTCGGTGGGCGTGTGCAGCGCCCCGACCCAAGGGCTGTCCTCGGCGCCGAGCAGCGCCTTGGTGGCGGCGGCGTCGAGCAGTTCCGAAGACACGCCAAGCGGTCTGGCCTCATCGAGCCAGCCGGCAAAGCCCTGCATGTCACTCTCGGAGCGGGCGAGATAGCTCACCCCCACCTGTCGCACCCCGAGCTTGCCGCCACACTCTGCATCCAGCTCCGGCCAGAGCCGCTGGGCTTCCAAAGCGATCGGGATCTCGGCCATGTCGCGGCCCTGCACCCGGATCCAGCCCCAGTTGCGCGAGCTCTGCTCGGCCGCCACGCGGCCCTTTTCGAGCAGCACCACGGACAGCCCGGCGCGGGCTGCATACAGGGCTGTCGACACCCCGATGACCCCTCCGCCGATCACCACCAGATCGCAGGCCTCGGGCAGCGGGCCGTCATGCTCGATAGGCCCCTCGTCACGGAATGGGAAAACCACGCTCATGCCAGCCGCTCCAGCAGGCGCTCCATAAAGGCCTGACCCGCGTTCAGCTGGGAAATCTCGATATATTCATCGGGCTTGTGGGCGATGGCGATGTCCGAGGGGCCGCAGACCACGGCGTTGTAGCCGGCGGCCTGGAAGTGGCTGGCCTCGGTGCCGTAGCTCACCTGCATCACGCCGTTGTCGCCGGTCACCTGGCGCACCAGCTCCTCGGCGCTGTTGGCCTCCACCGGCACCAGCGGCGGAAGCTCAAAGAGCGTTTTGACCTCGATCCACGCCTCGGGGCAGACCGCCTGCATCTGCGCCTCGACCTCGGCGATCTTGTCGCGCAGCCGCCGCTCCCAGTGCTTCGGGTCCTCGCCCGGCACGACGCGGAAGCCGAGACCGAACTCGCAATCCTTGGCGGTGATGTTATGCGCTGTGCCGCCGCGGATCTGGCCCACATGCACGTTGGTGTAGGGCGGCTCGAACAGCGCCGCGATCTTGCCGGGCGAAGCGGCGGCGTTCTCGGCGTTCACCGCGTTGGCCCACTCGATCAGCTTGGCGCCATACATGATTGCCGACACGCCTGTATGCAGGATCGAGCTGTGCACCTCGACGCCATGCACATGGATCCAGAAGGTCAGCCCGCCCTTGTGGCCGGTGACGGCCTTCATCTCCGTGGGCTCGCCGACGATCACCGAGGCCGCCTTGGGCAGGGCCGCGCGCATCGCTTCGGCCACGTCCTTGCCGCCCATGCAGCCGATCTCTTCATCGTAGCTCAGCGCGATCTGCAACGGCGTCGTGACACCGCGATGCTTGGCCTCGACCATGGCCCAGACCGCCAACGCGTCAAAGCCCTTCATGTCGGTCGAGCCGCGCCCGTAGAGCTTGCCGTCGCGCTCGGTGAGCACGAAAGGATCAGAGCTCCACTCCTGCCCGTCCACCGGCACCACGTCGGTATGGCCCGAGAGGATCACCCCGCCATCGACCTCCGGCCCCACATGGGCGAAGAGCGCCGCCTTGAGATCCGGCTCGGCCGGCTTGGCGTGGCGCTGGCTCTCGATGCCGTGGCTGGCGAGGTAGTCTGCCACCCAGTCGATCAGCGGCAGGTTGGTGTCGCGGCTGACGGTGGGAAAGCTCACCAGCTTCTCGAGGATCTCGCGGGGCGAAAGGCGGGTCGGCATCGGGGTTCCTTCGTTTGTCTGCAAATGGCCTACGCCGCCGCGCGCGGACGGGCAAGAGGGGCGCGCGCAACGCCGCCTCCCACCGCCGCGCCCTGCCCGGTTTCGCGGCGTTCAGCGCAGCGCCAGATCGAGCACCACCGCGTGGTGATCCGAGGGCCAGACGCCATCGCGCGAAAACTGCGGAACAAAGGGCCCGCCCACGACGCGCAGACCGGCGCTGATGCCGATGTGGTCGATCGCGGGCAGCAGGTGCAGGCCGCGGTTCAGGTGATAGGTTGCCGCCGGCACCGCGGGAAAGTCCAGCCCCGCGGCTGCGAGTTGCTGCATCACTTGCCAGCCCCTCAGCGCGTTGAAATCGCCCGCCAGCACCACCGGTATACCCGCCTCGATCACCGGACGCAGGCGGTCTGCGATCAGCTCGGCCGAGAGCCGCCGGTTGCTGGCGCTGCGATACTCGAGATGCACGTTCATCACCCGGAAGCGCGGGCCGCTGTCGAGGGGGCGGAACTCGGCCCAGGAGGCAAAGGCAGGCCAGGAGCCGTCGAAGGTGCGCGAATAGATCACATCGGGCGTGTCGGAGAAGAAGAACCAGCCCTGATCCGCCAACTCCAGGCGCGAAGTGCGATAGAAGATCGGCTGCGTCGAGGGAAACGCCCGCCAGTCACCGATGGCGGCCGCGGCATAGCCCTCGAGCCGGTCGAGCAGGTAGCGGCGGGCGAGATTGTCGGTATCGGCATCGCCGCCGCGAAAGCTCTCCATCTCCTGAAAGGCGATGACATCCGCGTCGAGCCCCGCCACGAGCGCGCCGAGCGCCGGCTTGCGCCGCTCCCAGCCGGCGCGGCTCCACGGCCCGTCGCCCGGCCCGCGCAGGTCGATGTAATGCACGTTGAGCGTGGCGACGCGCAGCGCACCCTCAGGCGGTGGCGGCAGGCCCTCGCCCTCGCTGAGGCGGTTCTGCTGGGCACAGGCGACGAGCCCCGCCAGCGCCAGCACCGACAGGAGTGCCTTCAGAGAGACCCGCAGCCAGCGCATCACGCCGTGCCCCCATCGCGCACGTGCCGGCGCGTGACAAAGCCGATGCCGGGCACGGGGCGCTGCATGAGAACGCCGGTCAGTAGCCGCTGTTCGAAGTCAGCACGAGATGCCCAGGCGAGACCTCCTTGTAGGTGTTGGGCTCGGGCTCGTAGCCCACCGGGTGGATCGGCGAGGGGATCGGCTTGAAGTTCAGGTCCTTCTCGGACTTGCGCCGGTGCGGATCGGCCACCGGAACCGCCTTCATCAGCGCCTGCGTGTAGGGGTGCTGCGGGTTCTCGAACACCGCGGCCCGCGGGCCGATCTCGACGATGCGGCCAAGATACATCACGCCCACGTTGTGGCTCACGCGCTCGACCACCGCCATGTCGTGGCTGATGAAGAGGTAGGAGAGGCCCAGATCGGCCTGCAGCTCCATCATCAGGTTGATCACCTGCGCCTGCACCGACACGTCGAGCGCCGAGACGGCCTCGTCGGCGACGATGAGCTTGGGGTTGAGCGCAAGCGCGCGGGCGATTGCGATGCGCTGGCGCTGGCCGCCCGAAAGCTCGTGCGGATAGCGGCGCATGAAGCTGCGCGGCAGCTCGACCCGGTCGAACAGCATCTCGACCCGGTCCATCATCTCGGAGCCCGCGTGGCTGCCGTAGTTGCGCATCGGCTCGGCCACCTGATCGGCGAGCTGCATCTGCGGGTTCAGCGAGGCGAAGGGATCCTGGAAGATCATCTGCATCTGCCGCCGCTCGTCGCGCAGCATGTTGGGGCCAAGCCCCATGACATCGACCCCGTCGAGCGAAATCCGGCCGCGCATCGGCTCAACCAGACGCAGAATCGAGCGCCCGGCGGTGGACTTGCCGCAGCCCGATTCGCCCACAAGGCTGAGCGTCTGACCCTTGTTCAGGGTAAAGCTAACATCCTCAACCGCATGCACATTTGCCACAGTCCGGCGGAAAAAGCCGCCCTTGACCGGGAAGCGCGTGGTGAGATTTTCCACCACCAGAAGCGGTTCATCGGTGCCGGTGATCGGCTTGATCTCGTCCTGCTCGCGGCCCAGAAGCTTCATCGGCTCGGGCAGCGGCTTGCCCTTCATCTCGCCAAGCTTCGGAACCGCGGCCAGCAGCGCCTTGGTATAGGGGTGCTGGGGGTTCTCGAAGATCTCTTCGACGGTGCCCTCCTCGACCTTTTTGCCGCGGAACATCACCACCACGCGGTCGGCCATCTGCGCCACCACCGCCATGTCGTGGGTGATGAACATTACCGCGGTGCCGGTCTCGCGCTTGAGCCGGTCCATCAGCGCGAGGATCTCTGCCTGGATGGTCACGTCGAGCGCCGTGGTGGGCTCGTCGGCGATCAGCAGACGCGGCTTGCAGGCCAGCGCCATGGCGATCACCACGCGCTGGCGCATGCCGCCGGAAAGCTCGTGCGGATACTGCTTCAGGCGGCGCTCCGGCTCGGGGATGCGCACCTGCTTCATCAGCTCAAGCGCGCGCGCCTGCGCCTGCTCCTTGTTCATGTCGCGGTGCACGCGCAGGCCTTCGGTGAGCTGGCGCTCGATGGTGAAGACCGGGTTCAGCGCGGTCATCGGCTCCTGGAAGATCATGCCGATCTCGTTGCCGCGGATGTCGCGCATCAGATCCTGGTCGACCTGGGCCAGATCGAGCTCGCCGCCATCCTTGCGATCAAAAATGAGGCGCCCGTTGGCAATTTCTCCGCCGCCATACTCGATCAGCCGCATCAGCGAGAGCGAGGATACCGACTTTCCCGAGCCCGACTCGCCGACGATACAGACGGTTTCGCCCGGGCCGACGTCGAAACTGACGTCCTCCACGCCGGCAACGGTGCCGTCTTTCGTCTCAAATTCGACCCGAAGTTTCTCGATCCGGGCGATGGCGTTGTCGAGCATCCATATTCTCCTGAGATGGCGGATGCCAAAGCTAAGGGCAGGTTTTGGACGGTGTCAAACCCTGCCGTCAGGTTCCGCCAAGGCAGTGCTTGCATTTTCGTCTCGTTCTGGTTTCGATACCCGCCATGATCGGGATGGACGAGGGGCGCGGCAGCCGGAGACGGTTGTTTGTGCCCAAACGGACTCCGCTTTCAGACAAAACCAAGAAAGCCGGCCGCAGCGCCGGCATCCAACGAGGAGAACCCCATGACGCTCAAGACCCTATTGCTAGGGGCTGTCGCCACCAGTGCGCTTGCCCCCGCAGCCTTTGCCGAGCGCGGCGAGGACGGTCACGTCAACATCATCTATTGGCAGGCGCCGTCGATCATGACGCCCTACCTCTCGGGTGGCACCAAGGACATCGAAGCCGCCTCGCTCGTGCTCGAACCGCTGGGCCGCTACGACGAGACCGGCGCACTGGTGCCCTACCTTGCCGCAGAGATCCCCACCGTCGAGAACGGCGGCGTGTCCGAAGACCTGACCTCGATCACCTGGAAGCTGAAGGAAGGCCTGCTGTGGTCCGACGGCTCGCCGGTGACCTCGGCTGACGTGGC
>NZ_JBYNAH010000202.1:0-9796 GCF_059781815.1 Salipiger sp.
GCGCGGCGCCTCGATCCGCCACCCGGCCTCGCCCGCGCCGATCCGCGCGCGCCCCGCCTCGAGCACCAAGAGGCAGGCGCTGTCGGGCTTGAGACCATAGGTCGCCTCGGCCAGCGGACTGCGCAGCTGATGCGCCGTCAGGCCGGCATGGGCGGGGGGCTGGGACAGGCGTGTTGGCAAACTGCTCACCGATTGGGCAGGAGAAACGGCGTATACGTGCAATTCTTCCCTGCACCAGTGCATTTTATCAACGTCTTTTTCCTCTACCCTCGCTGCATCCACCAGATCGCCTCGGGGAGAGACAGGCGGCTGGCGGCACAGAACGACGCCGGGAGGGGCGTCAACGGGAGGAAACTGATGTCACTGAAATCGAGACGCGCGCTCCTGCGCGCGCTACCGCTTGCGCTCGCCTCGTCGCTGGCGCTGAGCGCGCCGCTGGCGGCGCAGGACGAGACCGTCACTATCGGCTACGCGGTGTCGAAATCCGGCCCCAACGCCACCGGCGCCGGGATCACCACGATCCCCAATTACGAGCTCTGGGTCGGCGAGGTGAACGCCGCCGGCGGGCTCGAGATGCCCGATGGCAGCCGCCGCATGATCGAGGTGGTCGAGTATGACGACCGCTCCAGCGCCGAGGATCTGGTGCGCGCCATCGAGCGGCTCGCCACGCAGGACAAGGTCGACCTGATCCTGCCGCCGTGGAGCACCGGCGCCAACCTCGCCATCGCGCCGCTGATGGCGCGCTTCGGCTACCCGCAGCTCGCGGTAACGGCGGTCACCGACAAGGCGCCGGAATTCGCCGCCCGCTGGGACCGCTCGTTCTGGATGCTGGGCGGCGGGCACGATTACGCCACCGCGCTGGTCGAGACCCTGAGCGCCGCCAAGGAGGCCGGCACGATCAACGACAAGGTGGCGATGATCTCGGTCGCCGACGGCTTCGGCATCGATCTGGTGAAGGCCGCGCGTCCGGCCTTCGAGGAGGCGGGCTTCGATCTGGTCTATGACGAGAGCTACCCGCTCGGCACCTCGGATTTCGCCACCATCCTGAACGAGGTGCAGGGCTCGGGCGCCGACAGCTTCGTCGCCTTCTCCTACCCGCCCGGCAGCTTTGGCGTGACCAAGCAGGCAATCACCGCGGGCTTCAACCCCAAGGTCTTCTACATCGGCGTTGGCGGCGCCTTTCCGGTCTATTCCAAGATCGCGGGCGGCGCGCAGGAAGGCGTGATGTCGATCGGCGGCGTCGATTCCGCCAGTCCCGCGGTACAGGAATATTTCGCCAAGCACGCTGAGACCATCGGCGCGCCCCCGGACAGCTGGGCCAGCGCCGTCACCTATGCCTCGCTCGAGATGCTCGAAGAGGCGGTGAAGCGCGTCGGGCTCGACCACGGGGCGCTGGCCGAGGAGCTCTCGACCGGAACCTTCGACACGGTGCTGGGAGAGGTGACGCTGGAAGACAACCAGCTGCGCCAGCTCTGGTGGGTCGGTCAGTGGCAGGGCGACAGCTTCGTCGCGGTGAGCCCCGCCGACCGCGAAGGCGCTGCGGCGCCGATGATCCCGAAACCCGAATGGTAATCCGCGCGGGCGGGCTTTGTGCCCGCCCCGCCAAGGACGGCACCCCATGATCCTATCGACCCTCTTCCTCGGGCTGGTGCTCGGCGGGACCTACGCGCTGCTGGCGCTTGGCCTGTCGCTGCAATACGGCATCGCCCGGATCATGAACCTCGCCTATGGCGAGTTCATGCTGCTCGCCTGCTTTGCGGTGTTCATGATGTTCACCAGCTGGGGCATCGGCCCGCTCTGGGGCCTTCTGGTGGTGGTGCCGCTGGGCTACGCGCTCGGCTGGGGCATCCATGCGCTGATGATGCGGCCGCTGCTGAAGCGCTCGGGCGGCGGCGGGCGGCTCGAGGTCGACACCATCCTCGCCACTTTCGGCCTGCTCTTCGTGGTGCAGGGCCTGATGCTGGTGACCTTCGGCAGCGATTTCACCTCCTACAGCTATCTCGACGGCGGCATCGACCTGATGGGCACCACCGTCGCCGCCAACCGGCTCATCGCCTTCGTGCTGTCGCTGGTGATCGGCTTCGGTCTCTACGCCATCCTTGTGCGCTCGCGCTGGGGCCGGGCGCTGCGCGCCGTGGCGCTGGCGCCCGACTCGGCCTACCTCGTCGGCATCGACGTCAACCGGCTCGGCCGGCAGGGCTTTGCGCTCGGCGGCGCGCTGGCGGCGGCGGGCGGGGCGCTGGTCTCGATGTTCCAGACCTTCTCGGCCACCGATGGCGTTGTCTTCACCATGAAGGCGCTGATCGTCGTCATCATGGGCGGCGTCGGCAACATCCTCGGCGCGCTGATCGCCGGGCTGCTTCTGGGGCTGGCCGAGACCTTCGTGGCTGCCTTCATCGATCCCGGGCTGACGCTCGCGGCAACCTACACACTCTTCCTCGCGGTGCTGCTTTGGCGGCCGACGGGGTTGTTCGGCAGGGCGGGAGGCTGAGAGCATGCTGTATCTGGGGATTGCAGCCGTCTCGGTTGGGGGGCTTTCCGTCCTGCCGTTCCTTCTTGGCGATTATGGCACCGGGCTGCTGGTCGGGCTTGCGGGCTATGTCACGCTGGCCACCGCTTGGGCGATGTTCTCGGGGCCCACGCGCTATATCTCGCTGGCCACCGTCGCCTTCTTCGGGGTCGGCGCCTACACGGTGGCGGTGCTGAACGAGGTGCTGCCCTACCCGCTGGTGCTGCTCTGCGCCGCCGGGATCGGCGCCACCATGGCGCTGCTGGTGGGGCTCTCGACGCTGCGGCTGGCGGGGATCTACTTCGTGATCTTCTCATTTGGCCTGGCCGAGCTGGTGCGCCAGCTCATCACCTGGTTCGAGGTCAACGTCACCGGCACGCTCGGGCGCTACATCTTCCTCGATCTCGGCGCGCGCGAGATCTACTGGCAGCTTCTGGTGCTCGGCGTCTGCACGATCGGGCTCGCCGCGTGGATCCGGCGCTCGCGGCTCGGCCTCGCGCTGCGGGTGATCGGCGATGACGAGACCGTGGCGGCGCATTCCGGCATCAACCTCGCGCGCTCCAAGCTGGTGCTCTTCGTGGCCTCGGCGACGATCATCACCCTCGTGGGCGCGATCCAGGCGCCGCGCTGGGTCTATGTCGAGCCCTCGATCGTGTTCAACCCGACGGTCAGCTTCCTGACCGTAATCATGGCACTGCTCGGCGGCGCGACCCGGCTCTGGGGGCCGCTTTGCGGCGCGGTGCCGCTGTTTCTGCTCTTCGAGTGGCTCTCGGCGCGCTTCCCGGATCACTTCTCGATCCTGCTCGGGCTGCTCTTCATGGCCGTGGTCTACGCGCTGCCCAACGGCGTGCTCGCCGCCATCGAGGGGCTGCGCAAGCCGAAAGGCAACGGCGCAAGCAAGGAGGCCACCGCATGAGCGCGCTTCTGACCACAGACAGCCTCACCAAGCGCTTCGGCGGTCTGACCGCGGTGGATGGCGTCTCGCTCACGGTGCGCAAGGGCGAGGTTCTGGGGCTGCTCGGGCCGAACGGATCGGGCAAGACCACGCTGATGAACCTGATCTCGGGGGCGCTGAAGCCCTCCGAGGGCCGGCTGCTGATCGAAGGAACCGACCTCACCGGCGCGCGGCCCGACCGCATCGCCCGGGCCGGCGTCGCCCGCACCTTCCAGCTGGTGCGCATCCTGCCCTCGCTGACGCTGCGGGAGAACGTAATGGTGCCCGCCGCCTTCGGGCCGGACAGGCTCTGGGGCGCGCCGCTCGAGGCGCGCGTCACCGAGTGCCTCGAGACCGTGGGCCTTGCCGCGCGTGCCGGGCAGGCCGCATCCGAGCTCACCTATATCGACCAGAAGCGCCTCGAGCTGGCCCGCGCGCTGGCCGCCGGGCCGCGCCTGCTGCTGCTCGACGAATGGCTCGCCGGGCTCAACCCGACCGAGCTGCACGAGGGCATCGGGCTGATCCGGCGCCTCGAGGAGACCGGACTGACGATCATCATGGTCGAGCACATCATGGACGCGGTGCGCGCCCTCTGCCCGCGCTGCGCGGTGATGAACTCGGGCAAGCTGATCGCCGACGGGCCGACGGACGCGGTCCTGTCCGATCCCCACGTCGTCGCCGCCTATCTGGGAGAAGAGGATGCTTGAGATCGACAGCCTGCGCCTGACCTATGGCAAGCACACCGCGCTCGACGGGGTGTCGATGCAGGTCTCGCCCGGCGAATGCGTGGTGATCCTCGGGGCCAACGGGGCCGGCAAGTCCTCGCTGCTGAAGGCGGTGGGCGGGGTGGTCCGCCCGGCCTCGGGCCGCATCCTGCACGAGGGCACCGACCTGGCCACCGTGCCGCCCCACGCCATCGTCGAGCGCGGCATCGCGCTGGTGCCTGAGGGCCGCGGCATCTTCGCCCGCATGAGCGTGGCCGACAACCTCGCGCTCGGCTGCCACCCGGAGCGCGCCCGCCACGGCGCCGAGGCGCGCCGGGCCGAGGTGCTGGAGCTGTTCCCGCGCCTCGCCGAGCGCCAGCGACAACTCGTCGGCACGATGTCGGGCGGCGAGCAGCAGATGGTCGCCATCGCCCGCGCGCTGATGTCGGGCCCCGACCTGCTGCTGCTCGACGAGCCCAGCCTCGGGCTCGCGCCGATCGTCACCAAGGAGGTCTTCGCCGCGCTCGCCCGCATCCGCGAGACCGGCCTTACGCTGGTGATCGTCGAGCAGAATGTGCGCGCCAGCCTGGCGCTCGCCAGTCGCGGCTACCTGCTCGAGGCGGGGCGCGTTGTGGGCAGCGGCAGCGCCGACGAACTGCGCGACGACCCGGCGGTGCAACGCGCCTTCCTGGGCGGCACCACCGAGCCGCTCGATTCCGAACTGACCTGAGAGGAGACCTGAGGAGCATGGACAGCCTGCACCTGTTTATCGACGGCGAACACGTTCCCGCCGAGGACGACCGCGCCTTCGAGCGCGCCAACCCGGTGACCGGCGAGACCGCGACCCGCGCCGCCGCCGCCAGCACGGCGGATGCCATGCGCGCCGTCGATGCCGCCGCAGCCGCCTTCCCGGACTGGGCGGCACTGGCGCCGATGGCGCGGCGCAAGATGCTGCTCAAGGCCGCCGAGGCGCTGACCGCGCGCGGCGACGACATCGTCGCGGCGATGAAGGCCGAGATCGGCGCCACCGAGGCCTGGGCCCGTTTCAACGTCATGCTGGCCTCGGACATGCTGCTCGAGGCCGCCAGCCTGACCACCCAGATCAAGGGCGAGATCGTGCCCTCGAACCGCCCCGGCTCCACCGCCTACGCGGTGCGCCAGCCCGCCGGCGTGGTGCTCGCCATGGCGCCGTGGAACGCGCCGGTGATCCTTGGCGTGCGCGCCATCGCGACGCCGCTGGCCTGCGGCAACACCGTGGTGATGAAGACCTCCGAGCTCTGCCCGCGCACCCATGCGCTGATCCTCGAGGCGGTGGCCGAGGCGGGGCTGCCCAAGGGGGTGGTCAACGCCCTCTCCAACGCGCCCGAGGATGCGCCCGAGCTTGTCGAGACGCTGATCGCGCATCCGGCGGTGCGTCGTGTGAACTTCACCGGCTCGACCCGGGTGGGGCGGATCGTGGCCGAGCTTTCGGCCCGGCATCTCAAGCCCTCGCTGCTGGAGCTTGGCGGCAAGGCGCCGTTCATCGTGCTCGACGATGCCGACATTCCGGCTGCGGTCGCCGCCGCGGGCTTCGGCGCCTACATGAACCAGGGCCAGATCTGCATGTCGACCGAGCGCATCATCGTCATGGACGAGATCGCCGACGCCTTCGTCGCGGCCTTTGCCGAGAAGGTCGAAAGCCTCACCGCCGGCGATCCGCGCGAGGGCAGCGCGCCGCTCGGCAGCCTCGTCAACCTCGCCGCCGCCGACCGTATCCGCGACCTGATCGAGGACGCGGTCTCGAAGGGCGCGCGACTGATCGGCGGCGGCGGCGAGGGCACCATCCTCAACGCCGCGGCGCTTGACGGCGTGACCCCGCAGATGCGGCTTTATTCCGAGGAAAGCTTCGGCCCTGTCGCGTCGATCATCCGCGTCGGCTCGGTCGACGAGGCGGTGCGGGTCGCCAACGAGAGCGAGTTCGGCCTCTCGGCGGCGGTGTTCGGGCGCGACCAGACCCGCGCCATGGCGGTGGCCCGCCGGATCGAGAGCGGCATCTGCCACGTCAACGGCCCGACCGTCCACGACGAGGCGCAAATGCCCTTCGGCGGCGTGAAGGATTCGGGCTACGGTCGGTTCGGCGGCACTTGGGGGATTGCCGAATTCACCGAACTGCGGTGGATTACGACGCAGGATGGAGACCTGCACTACCCGATCTGACAGGGAGAGTCGGATCGGCAACGACCAAAAAGGGAGGAGACACCATGAAGACCAGACTGATGACGGCCGCGCTCACGGCCGGCCTCGCGCTCGGCGCCGGCGGTGCATGGGCGCAGGAGCACGTGTTCAAACTGCACCATTTCCTAGGCGCCAAGGCACCGGCGCAGACCCAGATGCTCGAGCCCTGGGCGCGCACGGTCGAGGAGAACTCGGGCGGCGCGGTGAAGATCGAGATCTATCCCTCGATGACCCTCGGCGGCCGGCCGCCGGAGCTGATCAACCAGGTGCGCGACGGCGTGGTCGACCTGATCTGGACGGTGAACGGCTATACGCCGGGCCTGTTCCCGCGCACCGAGGTGATCGAGCTTCCCTTCGTCTTCACCAACGACATCGTCGCGGCGAACCTCGCGCTCTACGACATGTACGACGAATACCTGAAGGACGACTACAAGGGCGTCGAGCCGATGTTCCTGCATGTCCATGGCGGCCAGGCGCTGCACACGGTCGACAAGGAAATCCGCAGCCCGGCGGACGCGGCGGGGCTGAAGCTGCGCATCCCGACCCGCACCGGGGCCTGGGTGATCGAGGCGCTCGGCGCCTCGCCGGTGTCGATGCCGGTGCCGGACCTGCCGCAGGCGCTGTCGAAGAAGGTGGTCGACGGTGCGATGATCCCCTGGGAGATCATCCCCGCGCTCAAGATCCAGGACCAGACCAAGTACCAGATCGAGGGCGCAGACAAGACCCGCTTCGGCACCACCTCGTTCCAGGTCTCGATGAACAAGGCGCGGTGGGACAGCCTGCCCGACGACGTCAAGCAGGCCTTCCGAGATGCCTCTGATCGCGACTGGGCGATCGAGGTCGGTCGGATCTGGCGCGAGATCGACGAGCGCGGCATCAAGGTGGCGACCGATGCGGGCAACACCCACATCACCCTGACCGAGGACGAGACCGCCGCCTTCAAGACCGCGCTCGAGCCGGTGGTGGATCGCTGGGTCGAGGACGTCTCCTCGAAGGGCATCGACGGCACGGCGATGGTCGCCAAGACGCGCGAACTGATCGAGAAGAACGCCGGCGGCATGAGCAACTGATGTTCGCTGCCGAAACCAAGCACCGCAGCGGGATCTCCGCTGCGGTCGCAAGGCTTGTCACCGTCTGGGCACTGCTCGGCGGTGTCGTTCTTCTTGCCGTGGTGCTCATCAATGTCGGCTCGGTGGTGGGCGCGGTGGTGTGGAAGCCGTTCCCGGGCGATTTCGAGCTCACCGAGATCGGCGTCGCCGTCGCGGTGTTCGCCTTCCTGCCCTATTGCCAGCTCACCGACGCCAATGTCACCGCCGACATCTTCACCGCCCGCGCGCCGGCGCCGATGCTGGCCCTGCTCAAGGCGCTGGCCGCATTGATCGCCTTCGGCTTCGCGACGATCCTGGTCTGGAGGATGTATCTTGGCATGCTCGACCAGAAAACCTATGACTACACCACCGCGATCCTGCAGGTGCCGATCTGGTGGGGCTTCGTGCCGATCCTGATCTCGCTGGCGCTGCTCATCGCCGCCGCGCTCGTCACCTTCGTGGAATCCGTCCGCGGGGTGCGGGCATGACCGACCCGATCACGCTCGGCATCCTCGCGCTCGTCATCCTCGTGGCGCTGATCGCGATCCGCATTCCGGTCGCCTATGCCATGATCCTCGTCGGCGGCGTCGGCATCGCCATGCTCAACGGCCCGGCACTGCTGCTAAGCCAGCTCAAGACCCTCGCCTACGGACAGTTCTCGATCTACGACCTCTCGGTGGTGCCGATGTTCGTGCTGATGGGCGAGCTGGCCACCGTCGCCGGACTCAGCCACGCGCTGTTTCGCGGCGCCAACGCCTGGCTGGGCTGGATGCGCGGCGGCACCGCCATGGCCGCCATCGCCGGCTGCGCCGGCTTCGGCGCGGTCTGCGGCTCGTCACTGGCCACCGCCTCGACCATGGGCAAGGTCGCCCTGCCCGAGCTGAAACGATACAACTATTCCGGCGCGCTCGCGACCGGCTCGCTGGCGGCGGGCGGGGTGCTGGGCATCCTGATCCCGCCCTCGGTGGTGCTCATCGTCTACGCGGTGATCGTCGAGGCAAACATCGTCACCATGTTCGCCGCGGCCATGCTGCCCGGCATACTCGCGGTGATCCTGTTCATCGCCACCATCGCGCTCTACGTGGCGATCCGCCCCGAGGCCGGCCCGCCCGGCGGCGCCTCGACCAGAAGCGAGTTCATCGCCGCCACGCTCGGCCTGCTGCCGGTGATGGTGATCTTCGGCCTCGTGCTCGGCGGTATCTATGCCGGCTTCTTCAACCCGACGCCGGCGGCGGCGGTGGGCGTGTTCCTCGTCTGGCTCTACGGGCTGATGAAGCGCAAGCTCGACCTCCGCACCACATCCGCCGCGCTCAAGGCCACGGCCCGCACCAGCGGCATGATCTACCTGATCCTGCTTGGCGCCGAGCTGATGAAGATCTTCATGTCCCGCATCGGCCTGCCGCAGCAGGCCGCCGCGTGGATCGCCGAGAGCGGCATGGCGCCGATGATGGTGATGGTGCTGATCCTGGTGGCGCTGATCCTGCTCGGCTGCCTGATGGACAGCCTGTCGATGATCCTGCTGGTGATCCCGTTCTTCTGGCCGATGCTGCTCGAGATCAACGGCGGGCTCTACCAGACCGCCGACGGCGCCGGGTTCGGCATGAGCACCGAGGACCTCAAGGTCTGGTTCGGCATCCTCGCGCTGATCGTGGTCGAGCTTGGGCTGATCACGCCGCCGGTGGGGATGAACGTCTTCATCATCTCGGCGCTCGCCAGGGACACGCCGATGATCGAGACCTTCAAGGGCGTGGCGCCGTTCTTCTGCGCCGAGCTTCTCCGGGTGGCGCTGCTGCTGGCCTTCCCGGCGGTGACGCTCTGGCTGCCACGGCTTCTGGGAGGATGACATGACCGACAGCGCAAGGGTCACCGCCGGGGGCGCGATCTTTCCCCGTCTCAAGGCGCTTGGCGTGGACTATGTCTTCGCCAATTCCGGCACCGATTTCCCTCCGATCATCGAGGGGCTGGCGCAGGCCGCCGCCGAGGGGATCGAGCTGCCGCAGGCGCTGGTCATGCCGCATGAACACGCGGCGATGGGCATGGCGCATGGCTATTACCTGATGACCGGCAAGGCACAGGCGGTGATGCTGCACACCAATGTCGGCCTCGCCAATGGTGCCATCGGCGCAATCAACGCCGCCTGCGAGCATATCCCGATGATCCTGATGTCGGGCCGCACCCCGGTCACCGAGGCGGGCCGCTTCGGCGCCCGTACCGTGCCGATCGGCTGGGGGCAGGAGATGCGCGACCAGACCGCCCTCGTGCGCGAGGCGGCAAAGTGGGATTACGAGCTGAAATTCCCCGAGCAGGTGCCGGATCTGCTCGACCGCGCCTTTGCCATCGCCAACTC
>NZ_JBYNAH010000203.1:0-9684 GCF_059781815.1 Salipiger sp.
CCCGCATGGCCGCATCGTCAAGGCCGATGTCGAGAACGCCACCGCGAAACCGGCCGAGAAGGCTGCGCCCGCGGCCGCCGAGGCGCCCGCCGCGAAACCGGCCGCCGCCGCCATGCCCGCTGGCCCCGGTGCCGAGCAGGTCATCAAGATGTACGAGGGCCGCGACTTCGAGGAGGTCAAGCTCGACGGCATGCGCAAGACGGTCGCCGCCCGCCTCACCGAGGCCAAGCAGACCATCCCGCATTTCTACCTGCGCCGCGACATCAAGCTCGACGCGCTGCTCAAGTTCCGCTCGCAGCTCAACAAGCAGCTCGAGGGCCGTGGCGTGAAGCTCTCGGTCAACGATTTTATCATCAAGGCCTGCGCGCTGGCGCTGCAGTCCGTGCCCGACGCCAACGCGGTCTGGGCCGGCGACCGGATGCTCAAGCTCAAGCCCTCCGACGTGGCGGTCGCCGTGGCGGTCGATGGCGGCCTGTTCACCCCGGTGCTCAAGGATGCCGAGATGAAGTCGCTCTCGGCGCTGTCCTCCGAGATGAAGGACCTCGCGGGCCGCGCCCGCAACCGCAAGCTCGCGCCGCATGAATATGTCGGCGGCAGCTTCGCGATCTCCAACCTCGGCATGTTCGGCATCGACAATTTCGACGCCGTCATCAACCCGCCGCACGGCGCCATCCTCGCGGTCGGCTCCGGCGTCAAGAAGCCCGTCGTCGGCGACGATGGCGAGCTGACCGTCGCCACCGTGATGTCGGTGACGCTGTCGGTCGATCACCGGGTCATCGACGGCGCGCTCGGCGCAGAGCTTCTGAAAGCCATCGTCGAGAACCTCGAGAACCCCATGGTGATGCTCGCCTGAGCTGTCTTCAGGACCGCATCATTGAGACGCCCGCCGCCCACCGGCGGGCGTTTCCTTTTCCGGGAATGTTTTTCGGGAATGTATGTTCAAGGGTCATGGCACCCTTGCAGAGAACCCGGCTTGTGCGACGCCCCGCGGCTTCGTTAGCGTAGGTCATGCTGCAACGCGGCAGGATTCGCTACGCCTGCCGTCCAAGACCCCCGACACACACCCCGACACTTCGGAGCTCATCCATGGTCTATACCGACCGCCAGGCCCGCCTGACGATCCTGTCACTCGCCGTTGGTGCCTTTGCCATCGGCGTGACCGAGTTCGCCGCCATGGGGCTTCTGCCCTACTATGCCGCCGATCTTGGCGTGAGCGAACCCGAGGCCGGCTTTGCGGTGAGCGGCTACGCCATCGGCGTGGTCGTGGGCGCCCCGGTGCTGGCGGTGCTGGGCAGCATGCTGCCGCGCAAGCTGCTCCTGGTGCTGCTGATGGCGGTCTTCATGCTGACCAACGTGCTGACCGCGCTTGCCACCGGACTCGACACGCTTGTGATCGCGCGGGTGCTCTCCGGCCTGCCGCATGGCGCCTTCCTCGGCATCGGCATGCTGTTTGCCGCCGAGATGATGCCAACGGGCCGCAAGGCCGCGGGCGTGGCGCAGGTGCTGATGGGCCTGACCATCGCCAACGTGATCGGCGTGCCCATCGCCGGTGCTATCGGGCAGTATTTCGGCTGGCGCTGGTGCTTCGTCCTGGTCGCGGTGATCGCCGCCGGCTCGGCGCTGATGATCGCCCGCGTCGCGCCGCAGCCGCAGGACGGCCCGGCGGCGAGCCCGCTGCGCGAGCTCTCGGCGCTGGCCAACCGTGCGGTCTGGCTGACGCTGGCGGTGGGTGCCGTGGGCTTCGGCGCGGTCTTCGCGGTCTATTCCTACTTCTCCGCCGCGCTGATCTCGGCCACCGACGCCCCCGCCTGGGCGATCCCGCTGGCGCTGTCCTGCTTCGGCATCGGCGCCACCGCCGGCAATTACTACGCCGGACGCCTCGCCGCGTGGTCGCATTTCGGCGGTACCCTGCTGCTGCTGCTCGGCATGGTGGTCTGCTCGCTGATCTACGCCGTGGTGATGGGCCAGTGGATCGCGATGATCCTCGTTGTGATGGCGCTCGGCCTGACCGCCGGTCTGGTGATCCCGCTGCAGATGCGCCTGATGGACGTGGCCGGCGAAGGCCAGACCCTCGCCGCCGCGCTCAACCACGCCGCCTTCAACGCCGCCAACGCGCTTGGCCCCTGGCTCGCCGGCATGGCGCTGGCCGCCGGTCATGGCTTCAGCGCCACCGGCCTCGTCGGCGCAGGGCTCGGGGCGGCCGGCGTCGCAGTGCTGGGGCTCGCTTGGCTCGACGCCCGCCCGCGCCGCGGCGCGGTGGTGCCGGCGGAATAAGCCTCCCCTTCCCAGACAAACGAAAGGCCGGGTTCCCAGCGAGGACCCCGGCCTTTTTCGCGTCACGCTCGGCGCAAGCGCCTCAGCCGCTGCAATTGCAGCCGGTAAGCTTCTGATCCATGTTGCGCGACGGCTGATCGCAGCCCGCGTCGCCGACGATCTTGGCCGGCACCCCGGCCACGGTCTTGCAGGGCGGCACCTCTTCCAGCACCACCGAGCCCGCCGCGATGCGCGAGCCGTTGCCGATGCGGATATTGCCCAACACCTTGGCGCCGGCGCCGATCAGAACGCCATCGCCGATCTTGGGGTGACGATCCTCGTCCTCCTTGCCGGTGCCGCCCAGCGTCACCGAATGCAGGATCGAGACATCGTTGCCGACCTTCGCGGTCTCGCCGATGACAATGGAATGGGCGTGGTCGATCATGATGCCCTGGCCGATCTCGGCCGCCGGGTGGATATCGACCCCGAAGAGCTCGGAGGCGCGCATCTGGAAGAAGAACGCCAGGTCCTTGCGCCCCTGCCCCCAGAGCCAATGCGACACGCGCTGGCTTTGCACCGCTTGGAAGCCCTTGAAGTAGAGCAGCGGCTGCAGGAAGCGGTGGCAGGCCGGATCGCGATCGTGCGTCGCCCGGATATCGGCCCGCGCGGCGCGCGCCAGCCACGGGTCGGAGGCATAGGCCTCGTCGCAGATCTCGCGCAGGATCTGCTCCGACATCTCGCCATTTGCGAGCTTCATCGAGATCCGGAAGGCGAGCGCGCCCTCGATGGTGGCGTGGTGCAGCACCGAGACATGCACCATGCCGCCAAGCAGCGGCTCCTCCGCGACGGCCTGTTCGGCTTCGCGGGTGATGCGGGCCCAGACCGGGTCCAGCTCGGCGATCCTTGCACGGGTTTCGGCCATCGTAACCTCCGTTTGATCCGGCTGTTATAGCAGATAGGCCGAGGCGGCTGAAACGCAAAACCGTGATGGTTTGAATTTCGCCCGCTGATGGTTTCGCGGCGCTGTCTCCCTCAGCGATGCCGCAGCCGCACCGCCTCGAGCACGAGGATCAGGCATCGGCATAGTCGGGATCGTCGAGCCTGCGCTCCGGCGCAATCGGGCGCGACAGCGCCGCCGCCATCAGCGTGCCATTGCCCCACTCGGCATGGGCGCGCCCGAAATGCCGGCGGTAGCGGTCGGCGGCATCGGCCTGCGCCACCATCTCGCGCGCCAGCCGCCAGCGGGTGCCCCTCGGCACCGCCAGCAGCGCGCAGGCGGCGCAGATCACGTCGCCATGCAGCACCGGCCTCATGCGGAGAGCGGCAGCCTTGCGAAGGGCCCCGGCCCGTAGCGCGCCGAGACCTGCGCCACCGCGATGGCGTAGCTGCCAGAGAGGCCATCCAGCGCCGGATCGTAGCTCCATTCCGGCGCGACGACCTGCGCGCTGCGCAGCACCGTCTCGCCCTGCATCACGCGCACCTCGTAGAGCTCCTGCTCTTCGCCCAGCGGCACCTCGGCGAGCTCCCAGTCGTCGCCGTCGATGCGGGTGCGCCGGATCCAGCTCAGCGCCAGCGTGCCGCCCTGATCCTCGGCCCGCAGATGCACCGGGCTGAACGGACGCAGCCCGTTACCATCAAACGCATGGATCTCGTGAATGTAGCTCGGATCGTCATAGCCGCGCCGCGCCGGGCCGATGCGGTAATGGCGCTGCTGCCGTCTCAGCGCCGCGGCCAATGCGATCTGCTGCGGCACCTCGTCGAGCCGCACCACCCACGAGCCCGCCGGCCAGACCTCGGGCATAAGCGCATCGGTGCCGAGCTGGCCGCGCAGGCGGTGGCTCAGAAGCCACGTGCCCTCGCCCGCCATCTGGGCGTCACGGAACTGGAACAGCTCCCAGCCGCCCGGGCTGCCATCGCCGATCGCCATGAGGTTGCCGCCGCCAAGCAGCCCCTCGTCGTCGATCGAGGCCAGCTCTCCCGAGAGCATCCGCACCTGCAGTGCCGCGCCCCGGTCGATCCGCCCCGAGGGCGCGCGCGCCAGCGTGGTCTCGGTCACGCCGACCGAGGCGCGGGCCGCGAGGATCTCGTTCAGCGCGTAGTCGCTGTCGGACGCGGAGTCGTAGACCGCCACCGAGCCCGGCCACGGCTCGGCCGTGAGCGCGAGATGCGGCGCGTGCGGGACCTCGTCGCCGGTGATCAGCGGCAGGTCGAGGAACAGCGGCAGCACCTGCACCGCCGGCACGAAGCCGCGCAGGCTGGCCGCGTCGTCGGGGAAGTCAGACGGCAGGTAGACATCCGGCTCGAAGCGCACCGCCTCGACCATCTGCTGCGCCCCGATCTCGACCCGGTCGACCCGCGCGACCACGTCGCCCGCCGGCCCCGGCAGCGAGACGATATCGCCCGCGCGGACCTCGAGCCGCGACGGCGGCAGCGAAAAGCGCAGCGTGTCGCGCGCCACCCGCGCCTCGGCCAGCCAGCGCTCCAGCGTCAGCCGCGCCTCGCGGCGGGTCAGCTCCATCGGCAGCTCGGTCTCGGCCACCGCGTGGGTGCGGTCATCGGGCAGCACCGTCTCCTCGGCGACCGCCACGTGATCGCCATCGGCCTCGAGAAAGCGCAGCCGCACCCGCCCCGCCATCTCGGCCTCGGCGGCGCGGATCTGCACCAGATCGCCGTCAAGCTCGCCCGACACCGCCAGCTCCGCCAGCGTCAGCGGCTGCACCGGGCGGTCGCGGCGCAGGATGAAGGTGAGCGTCCCGTCGCGCTCCACCGCGTCGAAGCCATGCGCCAGCATCAGGGGCTGCAGCGCTCGCCGCGCATCGCCCACCGCGCCGACGACATAGCCGCGCACCCAGCCGTGCAACGCGCTCACGTCATAGTCCTGCAGCCCGGCGCGCTCGCAGATCTCGGCCACCACCGAGGCCAGCGTGCGCGACGACACCCGGCCCGTGATCCAGTGCCCGCGCCGGTAGTTGTCGCCATCCGCCCAGAGCTCCGAGAGCCCCGGAAACCACGGGTAGGGCCGCGCATCCCAGGCCCAGACATAGGCGCGGTCCATGTCGAGCATCGGCGCGCCATACTCCTCCGAGACCGGGTTGTTGGCCGGATCGGTCCAGTAGCCATGCATCGCCCGCAGGTACTGGCGCTGGATCAGCTCGTCGCGCAACCCGTTGGAATAATGCGGGAGATCGCTCTCCGAGCTTTTCGGATCGAGGAACTTGTTGGGCTGGTTGGTGCCCTTGTTGACCGCAGGACAGCCGAGCTCGGTGAAGCGGATCGGTTTCGATCCCGGCACCCAGCCGGTGGGATCGGGCTGGCGCACGCCGCCGATGCGCTCGTAATGGGCGTTCTGCCACCAGCCGCGAATGTCCTTGTAGCGGAACACCCAGGGCTCGGAATGCGCGCCATCGGTGATCGGCTCCCGGCGCTGCGCGTCGCGGGCCTGCTGCGAGGGGTAATACCAGTCATAGCCCTCGCCCCCCGCCACGTTGGCCATCAGGTAGCCGGGATCGTAGACCTCGCCCCAGTGGGCATCGGCGTGATCGCTGCCGTCGCGCCAGTCCGAGAGCGGCATGTAATTGTCGATGCCGATGAAATCGATCTCGTCATCCGACCACAGCGGATCGAGATGGAAATAGACATCGCCCGAGCCGTCCTGCGGCTGATAGCCGAAATATTCCGACCAGTCGGCGGCATAGCTGAGCTTGACCTCCGGGCCCAGCAGCGCCCGGCACTCGGCGGCCAGCGCTTTCAGCGCCGCCACCGCCGGGAAGCCGCCCGCGCCACGGATCCATGTCAGGCTGCGCATCTCCGAGCCGATGCAGAACGCCTCGACGCCCCCCGCCGCCGCGCAGAGCGCCGCGTGGTGCAGGATGAACCGGCGGTAGCTCCATTCCTCGGGCCCGGCGTAGCTCACCGCGCCATCTGAGACGGTGAAATCCGAGGCCTGCGCCGTGCCGAAAAACGCCGCCACCTGCGCCTCCGCCGCCGCCGTGCCATCGGGCGAGCCCGGCCGCCCCGGCGCGATATCGAGCGTGATGCGCCCGCGCCAGGGCAGCTCGGGCTGGTCCTCGGCGTCGCTCCACGGATCCGGCAGGCCGTTGCCCGCCATCTGGTCCATCAGGATGAACGGGTAGACCATGACATCGAGCCCATGCGTGCCCATGCGCCGGATCGCCTGGATCACCGAGGCATCGCAGGGTGTGCCGCCATAGACCGGGCGGCCCTCGAGCTCGGGCACCGCCTCTGCCGTGCCCCTTGTGACGCCGCAGACCTGCCAGGGCATATTCTTCGATTCAAATTGCTTTTGCTCGACCTTCGGGCGGATCTCGCAGGAGCCGCAGCGCAGGTCGCCCCCGAACCAGCTCACCACCAACGAGACCGCACCGCAGCCCGGCACCTCCTCGGTCAGCTGATCGAGCGAGACGGCGAAATCCGGCGCCTCGGCGGGGCTGTTGACATTGGGCAGCCCCGAGCCGTTCTCACTGTAGCTCATATGGACCGGCTCGGTCGCCAGCGCATATTCCCCGGTGCCCGGGATCATCGCCACGGCGCGGATGATATGCGGCACGTCCTCGGGATCGTCCTGCACCGGGCGGGTGACCTCGAAGCTGAGCTGCGGCACCCGGTTGCCGTAGGGCTCGAGCGGCATGTCCTCGATCTCGACATAGGCGGTGCCGCGATAGGCCGGCACCTGCCCCACGCCCTCGACCGCCTCCATCTTGGGATCGGGGAGCTGGTCCGCGCTGCCGGAATAGACCCGCATGTTGAGGTCGCCGACCGGGATCTCGGCGCCATCCGCCCAGACCCGGTTGACGCTGGTGATCTCGCCCTCGCACAGCGCCAGCGCAAGGCTCAGGGAGTAGCGGTAGGTCTTCATCGTCTGGCTCGGGGCGCCCTTGCCGCCGCCGACCTCGTCCTTCTTGACCCGCTCGCGGAACTCGGTGGCCCAGATCACCTGCCCCCCCAGCCGCATCCTGCCATAGGCCTGCGGGATCGCCGCCCCCTCGCCGGCGCCGCTGAGGAAGAAGCGGTCGATGCGCCCGGTCTCGACGGTCTCCGAGCCCTGCCCCAAGAGCCGCTGGTCGAGCGCGCGGCCAAAGCTTGCGCCGATGAACCGGCCCACCGCGGTCATCGACAGCCCGAGCACCGAGCCGCCGATGGCGCTGCCGACGGCGGCGCCCACGGCGGAAAAGACGATTGTCGCCATCAGCTTGCTCCTTCCGGAAAGGCAAAGCGCGCCACCAGCCGACGGCGCCAGGGCCGGCTCAGCCGGCTTTCGACCACGCCGTGGCCGCTATAGGCGTGAACGAAGCTCGCCGCCTCGCCAAGCCCGGCCTGAAGGCCAAGATGCTTGGCCACCGAACCGTCGCGCATGCGAAACAGCAGGACATCGCCCTCCGCCTCATCCTCGAGCGGCTTGCGCACCATGTGGCGCAGCGCGGCGGCGAGCAACGCCTCCTCGCCCTGCGGCTCCGACCAGTCGCGGCTATAGGCCGGGACCGCCTCCGGCTCCGCCCCGACGACCTCGCGCCAGACCCCGCGCACGAGGCCGAGGCAATCGCAGCCCGCCCCCCTGAGCGAGGCCTGATGGCGATAGGGCGTGCCGATCCAGCCCCGCGCCGCGCTCACGATCCGCGTGCTCATCGCCGGCTCCCCCCGCCCTTGGCCTTGGCCCGCGTCGGGTGCACCAGCATCCAGTCCTCCTCGGGGACGTCGGGAAAGCCCTGGAAGTTCAGAACGTTGTTGAACTTCAGTCGGCAGGTCTCGAAACGCTTGTCGCAGCCCGCCTCGAGCCGCACCTGATCATTCGCTTGCAGCGCCGCGCCCAGCGGTTGCCAAAGCTCGATGCGCCGGCCCTCGGCGCCGGAACGGTCGCGTTTGATCGCGCCGGTCAGCCCCTCCGCGGCGCCGCTCAGAACCACCAGACGACCGCGCTGGAACCAGCCCTCCTCGAAGCCGGTCAAGGCCCCGAAAAGCAGCTCGCGATTGGCCTCGACTTGCACGGCCGGGCCTTCGTGGAAATACCCCGGCTCGTCCAGATCGACCCGGCAAGCCGCATCGCCCAGAACCGCCGTACACGGCCCCTGAAAGACCCGCCCCAAAGGCCGGTTCAGCGCCTCGGTGAGGCCGCGCAGCTCGGCATGGAAGGCCCCGCCCGCCCGGCGGATCTCGCCGATCGAGCCGCGGAACAGCATCCGGCGCTGGCTGGTGTCCCGCCAGTTCACCAGCCATGCCGCGACCTCGGCCCCGTCAAAGCGCCCGGCCTCGATATCCGCCTCCGACAGTGCATCGTCGCGCAGCGCGCCCATGGCCTCGGAATTGTCGACCGAGAGCCCGGTGGCCTGCTGCAACGCCTTGGCGCTGAGCCCGGTATCGGCGCGAAAGCTCAGCCCGTCGAAGGCGAGATCGAGGTCGTGATCGGTGAAGCCGAGGCGCAGGCCGTCGGCCCGCGTCACCTCCCAGCAGCGCGCCACGGTGCCCAGGCCCCCGGCGAGATGCGCATGAAGCTCCGCCGCCCCCATCAGACCCGCACCTCGACCACCGGCACGTCGGGTGCCTGCCCGGCCTGAAAGCTCGCGACGCTCACGTTGATGCGCTCGGTGTCGAACCGCACCGGCACGTCGAACTCGTAGCCGGCGGTGATCTCGACACCCGCCAGCGGCGGATCGGTGAAGGTGATCATCCCCGTCGTCAGATCGAGCGAGAAATGCACCCCCTCGCGCATCTCCACATCCTGCACCGCGGCGATCACAGTGCCCGCCACCGGCTTGCTGATCGGGCGCGCATAGCTCGCACTGCCCGAGCGGTAGACCTTGACCAACTGGAAGCTGCGCGTCGCCCCATCGCCCCGCGCGATGACCTGGTCGCCCGGGCTGACGCTGCCCGAGGGTTTGCAGGAGCGGTAATCGGCCCAGTCCTTCCAGCGAAACCCGTAAAGCTGGCCGTGGCGCGCCTCGAAGAAGGCCAACAGCTGCGCGATATCGTCGAGCCCGCGCAGGCCGAGCCCCGCGTCATAGCGCCGGCGCGAATGCGCCCAGGGGCTGTTGCGCTCCTCGAAGCCGCTGCTCAGCTCGACGACATCGGTGCGCCGCTCCGGCCCGCCCAGCGCGCCAAAGCTAAGGTCGGCGGGAAATCTCACCTCGTGGAAACTCATGCTCTTCTCCTCAGCGGTTGCGCAGGCCCTGCCCCAGCGCGCGGCTCATCTGCGCCGCGATCTGCGACTGGCTGCGGCGAAAGCCCTGCACGTCGGGGGTGGTGATGTTCATCACCACCATCGGCGGCTGCTGCGCGGCGCTGGCGCGCACGCCGAGCCGCCCGTCGGGCCCGCGCGCGAGCGGCATGATCGCCTCCGGCCCCGCCTCGCCCATGAGCCCGGTGCCCCCGCGCATCGGGAAGGCCACCGGCCCGCTCACCACGCCGCCCGAGGCAAAG
>NZ_JBYNAH010000204.1:0-9661 GCF_059781815.1 Salipiger sp.
CGCAAGATGCGCGCCTCGATCCTGGTGCTGGGCCCGCTCTTGGCCAAGCACGGCCATGCCGAGGTGTCGTTGCCCGGCGGCTGCGCCATCGGTGCCCGCCCGGTCGATCTGCACCTGCGCGCGCTCGAGGCGATGGGCGCCGAGCTCGACCTGCGCGAGGGCTATGTTCATGCCAAGGCGCCCGTGGGCGGTCTGAAAGGCGGCGTGGTCGATTTCCCGCTGGTCTCGGTCGGCGCCACCGAGAACGCGCTGATGGCGGCGACGCTGGCCAAGGGCACCACGCTGATCAAGAACGCCGCGCGCGAGCCCGAGATCGTCGATCTCGCGCGCTGTCTGCAGAAGATGGGCGCGCAGATCTCGGGCGAGGGCACCGGCACCATCGAGGTGCAGGGCGTCGATTCGCTTGGCGGGGCCACCCACCGCGTGGTCACCGACCGCATCGAGCTTGGCACCTACATGCTGGCCCCGGCCATCGCCGGCGGCGAGGTTGAGTGCCTCGGCGGCACCATCGAACTGGTGAAAAGCTTCTGCGAGACCCTCGATGCGGCGGGCATAAGCGTCGAGGAGACCGCGACCGGCCTCAAGGTCAGCCGCAAGAATGGCCGCGTGCAGGCGGTCGACGTGGTGACCGAGCCGTTCCCCGGCTTCCCGACCGACCTGCAGGCGCAGATGATGGCGCTGCTCTGCACCGCCGAGGGCACCTCGGTGCTCGAGGAGAAGATCTTCGAGAATCGCTTCATGCATGCGCCCGAGCTGATGCGCATGGGCGCGCAGATCGACGTGCATGGCGGCACCGCGAAGGTCACCGGGGTCGACAAGCTCAAGGGCGCGCCGGTGATGGCCACCGATCTGCGCGCCTCCGTCTCGCTGATCCTCGCAGGCCTTGCCGCCGAGGGCGAAACCGTGGTCAACCGGGTCTACCACCTCGACCGGGGCTACGAACACGTGGTGCGCAAACTTTCGGGCGTGGGCGCCAAGATCGAACGGGTGAAAAACGAGTGACCGACGCACGCTTTGAAGACGCCGCCGGCGCGCCGCTGAACCTCGGCGCGATGGACCCCGAGGATCTGCAGGTGCTCTCGGCGCTGGTGCAGGACGCGGTGCTGACCGTGGGCGATGTCGCCTGGCAGAAACGCCACCAGCGGCTGACCCTTCTGGTCAACCGCCTGCGCCGCGAGGACGGGGTGCATGTCTCGCCGCCCGAGCGGGTGCGAGCGCTGCTCTCGGTCGAGAACGTCATCGGCGTGGCGAGCCAAGGCGTGTCGCGCGACGATCCCGAGATGGTGCTGTCGATCCTGTCGGTGAGCTTCGAGCCCACCGAGGAGGGCGCGGGACACGTGGTCTTCACCCTCGCGGGCGACGGCGCGCTGCGCGCGCAGGTCGAAGCGCTGGAGCTTCGCCTGCGCGACGTCACGCGGCCCTACCGGGCGGTGTCCGGAAAGATCCCGGACCACGAGCTTTGAACCCGATCCGGGCCGGTCACTCGGCCTGGATCGACTCGAGGTAATAGACCAGCGACAGGATGCGTCCGCGCACCACGATCTCGCTGGCATAGGCGCCGATCTCGTCCTCGACCTCGCTCTTGAAGCGCTTGCCCCAGACCGGCATCGGATAGCCGTGGCCGCGGATGCCCGTGCGCCCGTCGACCACCTGGATCATGGCGAGCATCGGGAACACGCCGTCATTCTGCGCGGTGACCTGCGTCAGGTCCGGCACCGGCACTGTCATCAGCTCGGCCAACGGGCCATCGCCCATGCCGCTCTCGCCATGGCAGGCGGCGCAGTGGTTCATGTATTCCATCTCGCCGGCCTCGTCCGCAGACGCCGCAAACGGCAATGCAAGCGCCAGGATGCCGGCGATTGTTGCAAGGGTCTTCATGGGTTTCCTCCTCCCCAGATTGACTCACTCCCCGTCCGTGGAATGTTAGCGCGGCCTGTGTGGGTCGGCCTTGACCGGGATCAAGGCCCCAGACGCTTGAGGCGGGGGCGGGCAGGGGGTAAGAGGCGCTGGACAGCGAAAAGGACCGCGCCATGCCCGTTTTCCTCGATACCACCGAGCCGGATTTCGAGATCGAGTTCTCCCGCCTGCTGACGGCCAAGCGCGAGGACAGCCCCGATGTCGACGACACGGTCGCGGCGATCATCGCCGAGGTGCGGGCGCGCGGCGACGCGGCGCTGATCGACTATACCGCAAAATTCGACCGGCTCGAGCTGACGCCCGAGCGGCTGGCCTTCACGCCCGGGGAGATCGAGGCGGAATGCGCTCGCGTGCCCGACGACGAGCGCGCAGCGCTGGAGAAGGCCGCCGAGCGGATCCGCGCCTATCACGTGCGCCAGATGCCGGAGGACGCGCTCTGGACCGATCCCGACGGCGCCACGCTGGGCTGGCGCTGGACCCCGGTGGCCGCAGCCGGGCTCTACGTGCCGGGCGGTCTGGCGTCCTACCCGTCCTCGGTTCTGATGAATGCCATTCCCGCCAAGGTCGCGGGCGTCGAGCGGCTCTGCATCACCGTGCCGACGCCGGATGGCGTGGTGAACCCGCTGGTGCTGCTGGCCGCGCGCATCGCCGGGGTCGACGAGATCTACCGCCTGGGCGGGGCGCAGGCCATCGCCGCACTCGCCTACGGCACCGAGACCGTGGCCCCGGTCGACAAGATCACCGGCCCGGGCAACGCTTTTGTGGCCGCTGCCAAGCGTCGGGTCTTCGGCAAGGTCGGCATCGACATGATCGCCGGGCCCTCGGAAATCCTTGTCATCGCCGATGCCGAGAACGATCCCGAGTTCATCGCCCTCGACCTGATGAGCCAGGCCGAGCATGACGAGAGCGCCCAGTCGATCCTGGTCACCACCGATGCCGCTTTCGGGCAGGCGGTGGCGGCCGAGGTCGAGCGCCAGATCGAGGTGCTCGAGCGGGGCGCCATCGCCGGCGCCAGCTGGCGCGATTTCGGCGCCATCATCGTGGCACGCGATCTCGACGAGGCGGCGGCGCTCTCGGACCGGGTTGCGCCCGAGCACCTCGAGCTCTGCGTCGCCGACCCGCTGGCGCTGTCGGAAAAGATCCGCCACGCCGGTGCGATCTTCCTTGGCCAGTGGACCCCGGAGGCCATCGGCGACTATGTCGGCGGCCCCAACCACGTGTTGCCCACGGCACGCTCGGCGCGGTTCTCCTCCGGCCTTTCGGCGCTGGATTTCCTCAAGCGCACCACGCTGGCGCAGATGTCGCCACAGGCGCTGCGCGCCATCGGCCCCGCCGCCGAGGTGCTGGCCAACTCGGAAAGCCTTCAGGCGCACGGGCTCAGCGTGACGGCGCGGCTGCGCAAGATGAACGACTGAAGGCTCAGGTCACCCGCAGCTTGGTGACCGTCTTCGGGGCCGGCTTGGGCGGCGCCTGCTCTGCGACGGGCAGGGCGCTGCCCGGCTGCACCAGCAACAGCAGCGCCTTTTCGCAGCGGTAATAGGCCTCGTGGATGTCGGCCAGTTCGAACAGGTGCATGCCGCGCGGCACATGCGGCGTGACCGCCTTCGGAAACACCGGATCGTAGAGCGCGCCGGGCTTGCCCGCGGCATCGATCCGGCGCGGCACCGGCACCTGCGAGCCCATGTAATCCTGCGGAAACACCACGTCGATCCAGCCGCGAATGCGCGGCTTGGCCTCGTAGAACTTGGCGATCTCGCATTCCACCAGCGGTTCCTGCTGCGACAAGAGCCCCAGCGCCGAGCCCCAGGTGAACAGCACCACGTGATCGAGCCGGTCGCCATAATCGGCCAGCGCATCCACCGCGATGGCGCCGCCGAGCGAATGCCCGACCACGTAGATCTCGTCATAGGCCTTGTCGCCGCTCACGTCGCCGACCTGGTCGAGCAATTCCAGCGCCCGCGCCTTGGTCTTGGCGCGCAGCCCGATGTCGTCGTCGCCGCAGGGCTCGTCGCGCAGGTAGGCCTTGGCATAGGCCGAAATATTGGCGAATTGCTCGAGATAGCCGAGGCTCCAGACCCAGAGCAGAAGCCCCGCCAGCACCGAGGTGGTGACCGCCGCCGCCCCGGCGGTGATCTTGGCCCAGAGATGCTCGAAGCCGGGGATTGCACCGAAGGCATCGGGGATCGAAATCGCCCCGAAGGTCTGCAACAGCAGCAGCGCCACCACCAGCCACCACAGGATCAGCGCCAGCGCCGCCAGCCGCATGGCGGTGGCCGCCCGCGGCGGCGCCTCGCCGCGATCGCGCCACGCCCGGGCGCCGCCGAACAGCCAGTAGCGCAGCAACAGCCCGCCGCGCTTGAACCGGACCCAGGGCGATTCCCGGCTCCAGTCCGGCACAAGATCGGCCCAGTAGGCCTCGTAGACGTCGATGTCGCGGCTCGCGCCGCCGATGCGCGCGGTGGCGCGCAGGCAGGCGGCCCCGGCGCGCGGCCCGTCGCCATCCTCAAGCTGCTCGACCCGCCAGCCGTCGGTATAGTGGCGCAGGGCGCGCACCAACCGGTCACGGGTAAGGTTGCGTTCGGTGCGGCCGAAGCCGGGGATGAGGACGATGGCGCGGCGGGGCATGGGCGTGCTCCGAAAGGAAATGCAGGCAAAGAATGCGCAATTGTATCACATTTCCCGTCATGCGGGAAACGCGACATCGCATCGCTCCGCCGCATTGCAGTGTGATGCCGGTCGCGTTAAGCCTTTCAGGCCCGGTGAAGGACAGCGCTCATGAGCCACATCTCGCAGATCGACCTAGACGACGCCAACCTGCCGCCGCCGACGCCGGAGATCGAGCAGGAGCGCCGCGTCGCCATGTTCGACCTCATGGAGGAGAACTCCTTCACGCTGCCCGCGCGCGACGGCCGCGAGGTGCCTGCCGGGCCCTACAAGCTGGGCCTTGCGATCCGTGAGAAGCGGCTGGTCTTCGACATCGCCACCGAGGCCGACGAGAAGGCGGCGGAGTTCCACCTCTCGCTGTCGCCGTTCCGGCAGGTGGTGAAGGACTATTTCCAGATCTGCAAAAGCTATTTCGACGCGGTGAAATCCGCGGCGCCGAGCCAGATCGAGACCATCGACATGGCCCGCCGCGGCATCCACAACGAGGGCGCGCGCATCCTGCAGGAGCGGCTCGAGGGCAAGGCCGAGGTCGATGACGACACCGCGCGCCGGCTCTTCACCCTCATCTGCGTGCTGCATTTCGGAGGCTGAGGCTTGGCCGGACTGCCGCAATCGGTGCTGTTCTGCTGCGATCACAACGCAGTGCGCTCGCCCATGGCCGAAGGGATCATGAAGAAGCTCTACGGCTTCGACACCTATGTGCAATCGGTGGGCGTGGTGAACGATCTCGACATCGACGGCTTCGCCATCGCGGTCTGTCGCGAAATCGGCGTCGAGCTCGACAAGCACCGCTCGCGCAGCTTCGAGGAACTCGAGGAGATGGGCGAGGCGCTGTCGGGCTTCGACCTGATCGTCGCCATGTCGCCGGCTTCTCAGCGCGCCGCGCTCGATCTCACGCGCTACTATCACCTGACGGTGGAATACTGGCCGGTGATGGACCCGACCGGGCTGGGCGAGACCCGCGAGATGAAGCTCAACGCCTACCGTCAGACACGCGACCAGATCACAGACAAGCTGAAGAGCAGATGGGGAGCCACATGAGCGCAACCGACACCATCCGGCGCTATTTCGACGCCTTCAACGCCAAGGACACGGAAGGAATGCTGGCCTGCCTCGATGCAGAGGTGGCGCATCACGTCAACGAGGGGCAGGTGCGCACCGGCAAGACCAAGTTCGCCGAGTTCTGCGCCCACATGTCCCACTGCTACGACGAAACCCTCACCGACATGGTGGTGTTCGAGGCCGAGGGCGGCACCCGCGCCGCCGCCGAATACATCGTCAACGGCACCTATCTCGCCACTGATTCCGGCCTGCCCGAGGCCAACGGCCAGACCTACCGCTTGGCCGCAGGCTCGTTCTTCACCCTGAAGGACGGCAAGATCACCCGCGTGGTGACCTTTTACAACCTCGCGGACTGGATCCGGCAGGTCGGCTGATGCGGGTCGAGGTGCTGACCGGCGCGGCGCTCGACGCCGCGCTCGACGATGTGGCGCGGCTGCGCATCGCGGTGTTCCGCGACTGGCCCTATCTCTATGACGGCGATCTCGCCTACGAGCGCGCCTACCTGCAGACCTACCGCGATAGCCCCGGCGCCGTGCTCGTCGGCGCCTTCGACGGCGAGACCCTCGTCGGCGCCGCCACCGGCACGCCGATGGAAGACCATTCCGACGACTTCGCGAGCGCCTTCGCTGCAACCGGCCTCGACCTCGCCACCATCTTCTACTGCGCCGAATCCGTGCTGCTGCCGGCCTATCGCGGCCGCGGCGTCGGCCATCGCTTCTTCGACCTGCGCGAGGCCCACGCCCGCGCGCTGGGCCGCACCCGCTCCGCCTTCTGCGCCGTCCAGCGCCCCGCCGATCACCCGCTCCGCCCGGCGGATTATGCCCCGCTCGATCCGTTCTGGCGCAAGCGCGGCTACGCGCCACTCCCCAGCGCTCTTGCACATTTCCGATGGAAAGACACCGATCAGGCCACGGAATCCGACCATTCCTTGCAGTTCTGGATCAAATCCCTGACCTGACCGCCAACAGACCGCGCCCCTGGCTTCTTCTGGCCAGAAATATCCCGGGGTCCGGGGCAGCGCCCCGGTCCGACGCCTCCAAAAGGACCGCCACGATGAAACTCGCCACCGCCGCCTACCAGATGGATTTCCTCGACAGTTGGGAGGCCTACGCCGCAAAGCTCACCTCCTGGGTCGACGAGGCGGCGGGGCAGGGCGCCGACCTGCTGGTGTTCCCGGAATACGGCGCGATGGAGCTGGCGACGCTTGCAGGGAAAGAGGCCGCCGCCGATCTCGAGGCCTCGCTGCACGCGGTCTCCGACCGCATCCCGCAGGCCGACGCGCTCCATGCCGAGCTCGCGAAACGGCACGGGGTTCATATCCTCGCCGCCTCCGCCCCGGTCTTTGACCCCGCGATCGGCCCCCGCCCGGTCAACCGCGCCCGCTTCTTCGCCCCCTCCGGCGCCATGGGGCATCAGGACAAGCAGATCATGACCCGCTTCGAGCGCGAGGACTGGGGCGTCGTGGGCGGCGGGCCGCTGCATCTCTTCGACACCGCGCTCGGCAAGATCGGTATCCTGATCTGCTACGACAGCGAATACCCGCTGCTGGCCCGCGCGATGATGGAGGCCGACCTGATTCTCGTCCCCTCCTGCACCGAGGCCGCGCATGGCTACAACCGGGTGCGCATCGGCGCCATGGCGCGCGCGCTCGAGCAGCAATGCGTGACGGTGATGGCCTCCACCGTGGGCGATTGCGACTGGTCCGAGGCGGTCGACACCAATTGCGGCATGGGCGGCATCTTCGGCCCGCCCGACACCGGCTTTCCCGCCGATGGCGTGCTGGCGCAAGGGCAGATGAACCAGCCCGGCTGGACCTATGCCACGCTCGAACTTGACGCCGTCAGCCGGGTCCGCAAGGATGGTGTCGTGCTCAACCGCGCCCACTGGGCAGAGCAGGCCGGGCGTGACAGCCCCGCCGTCTTGCGGAGCCTTTCCTGATTTCCGGGCCAATGCGCCCTTGAATTACGCGCGAATTGAGCGCATATCCTTGTGCGTTCCGCGAACTAGGGCGGAATTGCAATCACAGGAGTGACCATGGCCAAGGAAGACATTCTCGAATTCCCCGGCGTCGTAAAGGAACTCCTGCCCAACGCGACATTCCGGGTCGAGCTCGAGAACGGCCATGAGATCATCGCGCACACGGCAGGCAAGATGCGCAAGAACCGCATCCGTGTTCTGGCTGGCGACCGCGTCCAGGTGGAAATGACCCCCTACGATCTGACCAAGGGTCGGATCAACTACCGCTTCAAGTAAGCCTCGCATGGGCCTGAAGACACTGGCGAACCCCGCAATGCGGGCAGCGCCCGCTCGGGCCCGCGCATGAAGCTCGTTCTGGGCTCCGGATCTCCGCGCCGGCGTGAGCTGCTGGCGCATCTGGGCATCGTGCCTGCGGACATCCGCCCCCCCGACATCGACGAAGATCCCCGTCGCGGCGAGCTGCCGCGGCCCTATTGCGTGCGCCTCGCCCGCGAGAAGGCCGAGGCGATCCCCGCCGCCGGCGACGAGATCGTGCTCTCCGCTGACACCACCGTCGCGCTAGGGCGGCGAATCCTCGGCAAGCCGGAAGATGAGAAGGAGGCCGCAGCCTTCCTCACCGCGCTGTCGGGGCGTCGCCACCGGGTGATCACCGCCGTCGCTGTGCGCCGTGGCGACAGGGTCTGGGAGCGTGACGTGGTCACGCAGGTGAAGATGAAGAGCCTCTCCAACGAAGAGCTCAACGCCTATCTGCAAAGCGGCGACTGGCGCGGCAAGGCCGGGGGCTACGGCATCCAGGGCATGGCCGGTGCCTTCATCCCGTGGATCGGCGGCTCCTTCACCGCCGTGGTGGGCCTGCCGCTCGCCGAGACCGCGAATCTGCTTCAAGCCGCCGGGTTCCCGCTCTACAAGTCGGCCCCATGAAGGGACGAACCATCGCATTGGACGAGCTCGACGGGACGGAGGCCGCTGCGCTGATCGTCGACGGACAGCTCCACGATCTGCTCATCGACAGCGACCATCCGCGTCCGGGCACGATCTATCGCGCCGTGGCCCTGCGCCCGGTCAAGGGGCAGGGCGGCATGTTCCTGCGCACCCCCGACGGCAACGCCTTCCTGCGGCAGGTCAAGGGGCTCGCCCCCGGCGACGCGCTGCTGGTGCAGGTCACCGGCTTCGCCGAGCCCGGCAAGGCCATCCCGGTGACCACGCGGCTGCTGTTCAAGTCGCGTTACGCCATCGTCACCCCGGGCGCGCCGGGCATCAACGTCTCGCGCCAGATCAAGGATGACGATCTGCGCGACGAACTTCTTGGCATCGCGCATGAGGTGATGGAGGGCGATCACGGGCTGATCCTGCGCTCTTCCTGCGCCTCGGGCGATCCCGACGACATCGCCGAGGACATCGCTGCCATGGTGCAGCTCGCGGCGCAGGTCATGGCCGACGCCACGGGCGATGCCGAGACGCTGGTCGAGGGCGATGGCCCGCATGCGCTGGCCTGGCGCGAGTGGGAAAGCGAAGACGTCGATGCCGAGCCCGGCAGCTTCGAGCGGCATGGCGTGCTCGACGCGCTCGAGGAGCTGCGCTCGCCGCTGGTGCCGCTCCCGGGCGGCGGCTCGATGTGCATCGAACCCACCCGCGCGCTGGTCGCCATCGACATCAACACCGGCAACGACACCTCGCCCGCCGCCGGCCTCAAGGCCAACATGGCGGCTCTGCGCGAGCTGCCGCGCCAGCTGCGGCTGCGCGGGCTTGGCGGGCAGATTCTCGTCGACGCCGCCCCGGCCCCCAAGAAGGACCGCCGCCAGATGGAGCAGGTGCTCCGCGCCGCGCTCAAGCAGGACGCCACCGAGACCATCCTCGCCGGCTGGACCCAGCTCGGCCTGATGGAGCTGCAGCGCAAGCGCGAGCGCATGCCGCTGCGCGAGGTGCTGAAATGAGCTGTCCGATCTGCGGCAAGCCGACCGAGGCGAAATACCGTCCGTTCTGCTCCAAGCGTTGCGCCGATATCGACCTCGCGAAATGGGTCTCGGGCAGCTATGCCATC